>NZ_JAOSHO010000137.1 GCF_025917275.1 Pseudomonas agronomica
GTGGGCGGCGATTCTTGACACTGCCCGGTTGGCTTCTCTAGGATGCCGCTCATGCGCCGATTTAAACAGCTACTTGCGGGGCGCCAGGTGACTCATCCAGTTGCCGATAGAAGCCAGGAAACACGGCTTCGAAATACCGCTAAAGCGCTGGTTCGGTGTTGCCTCTCACCTGCCATGCAGACTTTTGAGGCAGAGACACGACACGATGAACACACCCAGCCCCCTTGTACGTCTTGCGCCAATCACGGCGAACCTTGTCCGACGCAACCCAAAAATTCTCCTCGGCGGTACTCACCAGCCAACGCTGTTGCGTTATCTCGACGGCTGGCCGCGGCGTAGCCACGGCCCGGCGGCCTTCCTGATCCAGTTTGTCGAAGACGGCGAGTCATTGGCGCGTTTCGCCAATGACAGTTTCGACTTGGCCGTCATCCAGTCCCCAACGGGGGCGGACGCTCACGAAATGATCAAGCAACTGACCCGTGTAGCCAGGCAAGGGCTGATTACACGCCGTTAAGGATGTCAGCCTTTGGCCCGGGCCCTGAATTGGTTGGCATGCATGCAGTTGAGCACGATGTTGCTTCGTGTCGACCAGTCAGTGTTGATGATATGGAAGCGCTGGATATAGCTCTCGCTGTCCTTGGACGCGAACCAGAGGTCCACTTTGTCGCTGAAATCGTCCGGGACGTAAAGGCCGGTATATTTGGCGCATTGGATGGCACGAAGGGCATAGGGCCTTTTGGGCTTGGAACTGGCTTCGTCCATGAAGACTTTCAGTGTCGAGGTGCTTATGTAGTTTTCTCCAATCCATTGTTGTTCGACACCGGGCCAGTGACCGTCTCCGGAGCGCCGGTTATAGGAAATGACCACGCTCTTTCCCGGCATCTGTTGTCGTAGCTGCTCCAGCGTAAGATAACTTTGGGAGTACGGTATTAATCGGTGCCCAATCGTCTGATCGATCAAGGCATGGAGTTCTTCATGTGAAGCTTCGGTGAAGTTCTTGAATTGATGGAAGTTTAAAATGATTATTTCATTCTGGCGCCTGGGATTCGCATAAAACGCATTGAGCGCGCCAAGCACATCGTCGGCCACGGTGCGGCCAGAAGCGGTGAGGTGATACAGCTGAAAACGACGTGGATGGCCAATGGGTTGGCGAGGGAAAAGCTCTACACGCAAGTCGAGCACCCGAAACCCCCGCATGATCTGATCGCGGACAGGCACGTCCTGGGTGATTTCGTTGGGCAGCATCATTTTCGGGGCTTCCCTGTCAGCCCCCGAATCATGCGTGCCGGGCAAGATCAATTCATCGATACGAAGTTTATAAATGCCCGGTGTGTTATCCATCCAGCGGTCGCTGAAGTTTGCATCCATGTTATTCATCCTTGAATAATCAGTTGATTAAATTAAGTGCGCGACTGGCGCGCATCTAATTTCGTGCATGGGCAAGTTGAAGTCAAACTGAGAATGTCTCCGTCTTGTACTTCAATGTTTCGTTGTTGTAAAAGTTATAATCGGGTTGGTTATAAGTATTCGATGCGGGTGATATAGATCAGCTGTTCTCCGGCAGGTGTCTGGACTCGCACTTCGGCATCCAGGGCTTTGCCAATCAATGCCCGGGCAAGCGGCGAATCGATACTGATCAGGTGCTGTTTCAAATCCAGCTCATCGGGCCCGACGATGCGATAGCGCGATTCGTTGCCATCCTCGTCTTCCACAGTGACCCAGGCGCCGAAATACACCTTGTTCGGGTCACTGGGCTTTTCACTGACGACTTTGAGCGCTTCGAGGCGCTTGGTGAGGAAACGTACGCGGCTGTCGATCTCCCGGAGCATCTTCTTGCCGTAGGTGTACTCGGCGTTCTCCGAGCGATCGCCCTGGGCCGCCGCCTCGCTGACCGACTGGGTCACCTGGGGGCGGCGCACGTGCCAGAGCTCATGAAGTTCGGCGCGCATCCGCGCTTCACCTTCGGGAGTGATCAGCGCGGTGCCGGCGGTGCGGGGAGGGCGATAGCGACTCATGGCGACTTCTTGTGATGACGAGGCCCGAAGTCTATCAACCCTCGCGCAGTACTGTCAGGGGGCTGGCGTTGAGGGCTCGGCGGGTACCGAATACCCCCGCCGCACCGATCAGCAACGCCCCCACCAACGGCAGCACCAACAGCCATGGGTGTGGATGCCAAGGCAAGTCGAGGGCATAGCGGTAGAGGACCAGGCTCACCAGTTCCGAACCCAGGGCGGCCAGCAAGCCACTGACCGCACCCAGTAATCCGAACTCGATGCGCCGGGCCTTGGTCAGCAGCGGCCGCTCGGCGCCCAGGGCGCGCAGCAACGCGCCTTGTCGGATCCTTTCGTCAAGGGTGGCCTGCAAGCCCGAGAACAGCACAGCCATGCCCGCTGCCAGTACGAACAGCAAGACATACTCCACGGCCAGCGTCACTTGGGCCAGGATGCTGCGCAGCTGTTCCAGTAGCGCTTCGACTTGCAGGATCGTCACCGCCGGAAAGGCCCGGGACAGGTCGACGATCTGTTGATCATGGCCCGGCGCCAGATAAAAGCTGGTGAGGTAGGTGGCCGGCAGATCCTTCAAGGTGCCGGGCTGGAAGATCATGAAGAAGTTCGGCTGGAAGTTGTCCCAGTTGATCTCCCGCAAGCTGGTGACCTTCGCTTCCCGATTGACGCCGCCAACGCTGAACACCAGGCGGTCGCCCAACTTGACCTTGAGGTTTTCGGCGACCTTGCCTTCAACCGAAACCCCCGGGATATCGTCCGACGGCTGCTGCGACCACCAGGACCCGGCAGTCACGAGATTGCCCGCCGGCAAATCCTCAGCCCAGGTCAGGCTCAGGTCCCGCTGCAGTGCCCGGTCACCTGCCGAGTCCTTGGTGACGAACTCCGTCGCCGGCTCGCCATTGATGCTGATCAGCCGCCCGGGTACCACGGGATAAAGCGGGGCCGATTGCGCCGACAGAGCGACCAGTTTGTCGGTGAAGGCCTGCTTGTCGTTGGGCAGGATGTTCAGGGCGAAATAGTTCGGCGCATTTTTCGGTAGCTGGTTTTGCCAAGTGTCCAGTAACTCGCCGCGCAGCAGCGCGATCAAGGCCATGGACAGCAGGATCAGGCCGAACGCCAGCGCCTGGCCGGCAGCCGCCAGGGGATGACGCAGCAGCTGGCCGAGCCCCAGCCGCCAGGGCAGTGAAGCGCGCGCCAGCATCCGGCGCAGGCTTTGCAACGCGAGTAACAGCAGGCCGCCAAGCACCAGCGCAGCAATCACACCACCACCGAGCAAGGCGAAGGTGAGCACGAGGTCCAGGCTCAGGCGCCACATGATCAGCCCCAGCGCGCCCAGTGCGGCGCCGTAGACGACCCAACTGCTGGAAGGGATCGGCAGCATGTCTCGTCGCAACACCCGCAGCGGCGGTACCCGACCCAAGGCAGCAAGTGGAGGCAAGGCGAACCCCGCCAGTGCCACCAGCCCGGTGCCGATCCCGGCGATGGCCGGCAGCATTCCGCCTGGCGGTACGCTAGTGGGCAACAGGTCATGCAGCAAGGCGAACAACCCCAATTGGGCGATCCAGCCAAGCAGCGCGCCGCTGAGGCTCGCCAACAGGCCCAGCATTGCCAGTTGCAGGCTGAACAACACCATGGTTTCGCGGCGGGACAGGCCCAGGCAGCGCAACAGCGCGCTCGCATCGAAGCGTCGGGTGGCGAAGCGGTTGGCCGAGAGGGCGACGGCAACACCGGACAGCAACACCGCCACCAGGCTGGCCATGTTCAGGTAGCGCTCGGCCTTGCCCAGGGCACCGCCGATCTGTCGGTTGCCATCCCGGGCGTCTTGCAAGCGTTGGTTGGGTTCCAGGCCCGGCTTGACCAGGTCGCGATAGGTTTGCAGCGCAGGCGCCGGGCCGCGCCACAGGTCTCGATAGCTCACCCGGCTGCCCGGCTGCACCACGCCCGTTGCATCCAGGTCCTGGAGGTTGATCATGACCCGAGGCGTCAGGCTGTAGAAATTACCGGCGCGATCCGGTTCGTAGGTCAGTACCCGGCTCAGGCGCAGGGTCTTGTTGCCGACATCGATGCTGTCGCCAATCTTCAGGTCCAGTGCCGTCAACAGGCGTGCTTCTACCCAGGCTTCCCCCGGGGCCGGTCGTCCACCGGTTTCTTCCGGGGCGAAAGGGGCCGGGGCGCTTTTCAACTCGCCACGCAAAGGGTAGATGTCATCGGCTGCCTTGACGCTGGACAGCTGGATGCCGTTGTCGGTGGCGACCACGCTGGAAAACTCGACCACACGGGCGTGTTCCAGGCCCAGCTCGGTGCCGCTGCGGATCTGTTCCGGGCGGGCAGGGGAACTGCCTTCAAGCAAAAGGTCGGCGCCGAGGAATTCGGTGGCGCGCATCATCATCGCGCCGTTGAGCCGGGCACCGAAATAACCGATGGCGGTGCTCGCCGCCACGGCCACCAGCAGGGCGAAGAACAGCACGCGCAGTTCACCGGCGCGGGCATCGCGCAGCAACTGGCGGACAGCAAGACTGAACAGGCGCAACAGGGGCAAGCGTGCCATCAAGGCTCCAGGGGCGCGACCATCTGGCCGGCTTCAAGTCGGATCAGGCGCCGGCAGCGATGGGCCAAGCGTTCGTCGTGGGTGACCAGCACCAGGGTGGTACCGCGTTCCTTGTTCAGCTCGAACAACAGGTCGCTGATGCGTTCGCCGGTATGGCTGTCGAGGTTGCCGGTGGGTTCGTCGGCAAACAGCACGTCGGGTTCGGCGGCAAACGCACGGGCAATCGCGACGCGCTGCTGTTCACCGCCGGAGAGCTGGCGTGGCGAATGGGTCAGCCGCTGGCCAAGCCCCACCCGTTGCAGCAGTTGGGTGGCGCGCTCGCGGGCGTCCTTGCGACCGTCCAGTTCCAGCGGCAGCATGACGTTTTCCAGTGCGTTGAGGCTGTCGAGCAACTGGAACGACTGGAAGACGAAGCCGACGTGTTCGGCGCGCACGCGGGCCCGTTGATCTTCATCCAATTTACTGAGGGCCTGGCCGGCAAGGGTGACTTCACCGCCGCTGGGCAGGTCGAGGCCGGCGAGCAGGCCCAGGAGCGTGGATTTGCCGGAACCGGATGCGCCGACAATGGCGAGGCTGTCGCCTTTGTTCAGTTCCAGGCTGAGTTCGTGCAGGATGGTCAGTTCACCTTCCGCGCTGGGAACCACTTTGCTAAGGTCCGTCGCGGTGAGAATGCTTGAGCCCATGGAGAATCCGATGCGAGTGTGGTTTTTGAGTGCCGGCCTGGCCTTGATGTGCATGGCCCAGAACGCAGCGGCGGGTACAGTCCTGATCGTTGGCGATAGTATCAGCGCGGCTTTCGGCCTGGATACCCGGCAAGGCTGGGTGTCGTTGCTCGAACAACGGCTCAAGACCGAGGGTTTCGACGATAAAGTGGTCAATGCATCGATCAGCGGCGACACCAGCGCAGGAGGGCTGGCGCGGCTGCCGGCGCTGCTTTCAGCCCATAAGCCGGACCTCGTCATCCTGGAACTGGGGGGCAACGATGGCTTGCGCGGACAACCGCCAACACAATTGCAACAAAACCTTGCAGCGATGATCGACAGCTCCCGCGCCAGTGGTGCGAAAGTGCTTTTGCTGGGGATGCAACTGCCCCCCAACTATGGGCGCCGGTATACCGATGCGTTCGCGCGGGTCTACAGCACGTTGGCAGAAGAGAAAAACGTGCCGTTGGTGCCGTTTTTCCTCAAGGAGATCGGGGGGGTGCCCGGGATGATGCAAGGCGACGGATTGCACCCGTCCGTCGCGGCCCAGGGCAAGTTGCTGGAAAATGTCTGGCCGACGCTGAAACCGCTGCTTTGACGCTTTTCTACAGGCGGTGTTTCGGCTAATGTGGCGCCCCCGATTTGGAGCCCCCGATGCCGCGTCCAGCCTGGTCCCTGTTTGCCTACCAACTGATCGAGCCCGACGAGCAGTTGGATCTGTTCGCCTGCCAGGAAGTACGGGTGCACTTGGTGACCCGGCAGTTGGAACTTGGCGGTTCGGCCGACCGGACCTTGTGTGGCAGCCTGCTGCCGGCCCAGCCGCGCTGGTCGAGCGTCGATCGCAAGATTTTCCAGGATCATCGCCTGTGCTCGCTGTGCCGGGCAATCCTGGAGTCCCAGAAACGCGGGACTTCGCCGATCTGGCCGGAGTTGCGGTTCGAGTTGTGACCCCCCCCGATTCGCTGCATGACCTTGTGGGAGCGAGCCTGCTCGCGAAAGCGGTGGATCAGCTTGTATCAATGCCGTATGTGCGGGCGCCTTCGCGAGCAGGCTCGCTCCCACAGGACTGTATCCTGCCTGAACATGCTGCGCATCGGGCGCTTCAGCGCCGCTCTCCCCGAAATAACGGGGGGCAGTGTACAATCGCCGCTTCCACACCCTCTGTTCGATCTGCGAAGGATTTCCCGGATGTTGCCGCGCTTGCCTGCCGTCGCCCGCTGCCTGTCTCTTGCCGCCCTGTGTATGGCTGGTCCCGTTGCTGCCCTGGAGTTGCCTCTGCCACCGCCGGGTGAAGACATCGTCGGCCAGGTGCAGGTCATCAAGGCCAAATACGAAGACACCTTCGCCGACCTGGGCACCACCTATGACCTGGGCTACAGCGAGATGGTCGCGGCCAACCCCGGGGTCGATCCGTGGCTGCCGGGCGCGGGCACCGAAATCGTCCTGCCGACCCGCTTCATCCTGCCGCCAGGCCCGCGCGAAGGGATCGTGATCAACCTCGCCGAATATCGCCTCTACTATTTCCCCAAGGGACGGAACGTGGTCTACACCTTCCCGCTGGGGATCGGCCGTGAAGGCTGGGGCTCGCCTATCGCCCACACCAGCATTATCGCCAAGACCCCGAACCCGACCTGGACCCCTCCAGCCTCGATCAAGGCTGAACACGCCGCCGATGGCGATCCGCTGCCGAACGTCGTGCCGGCCGGCCCCGACAACCCGCTGGGCCCGTTCAAGTTCACCCTGGGCACCCCGGGCTACCTGATCCATGGTTCGAACAAGAAGTTCGGTATTGGCATGCGTACCAGCCACGGTTGCTTCCGGATGTTCAACAACAACGTATTGGAAATGGCGAGCATGGTGCCGGTGGGGACTTCGGTGCGAATCATCAACGACCCGTACAAGTTGGGCGTAAGCGGCGGCAAGGTTTATCTGGAGGCCCATACACCGCTGGACGACAAGGGCAACCCGTCGGTGGTGGACAAGCACACTGCGGTCATCAATGCGATGCTCAAGCGTGAAGACATCACCAGCAACTTGCGCATGAACTGGGACGTGGTGCGAGACGTGGTGGCTGCCGAAGATGGCCTTCCGGTGGAGGTTGCCGTTCCGAATACTTCTGCCCCGATGGTATCGAGCGCGCCGGTCGATCTGACGCAATAAACTGCACCTGATAGCAACCCGCCGAGGTCTTTCGACGTCGGCGGGTTTTTTATCGTCTGGAAAAAACCAGGCAATAAAAAAGCCGACCCACTAATGGGTCGGCTCGATAACAATCCCGAGGGATTATTACTTGCGGCTAGCTTTTTCCAGCATGCGCAGAGCACGCTCGTTAGCTTCGTCAGCAGTCTGTTGTGCTTTTTGAGCAGCAGCCAGAGCTTCATCAGCTTTACGGTATGCTTCGTCTGCACGAGCTTGGGCGCGAGCTGCTGCGTCTTCGGTGGCAGTCAGACGTGCTTCGGTTTCTTTCGATGCGCTGCTGCAACCGGTAGCCAGAACTGCGGCCAGGGCCAGAGCAGAGAATTTCAGAACGTTGTTCATCGTGTTCCCCTTCAAGGACTTTCTATTTAGTGACTGTCTCCCCAGAGTGAGGAGTTAGCCGGCGTACATACTACTCATTACTTGTAGTAAGTAAACTGACGTAGCGCAAGAAGCAAAAAAATTGTAGGCGGTGATTCTTTTTCAGGCAACTTTTCTGTTGGTTGTTTAAAAAATACACAGCCTCAACCGCGGGAATGGAGCGCGCCGCTGAAAAAAAGTTCCGCGGGCCGGTCAACTCAACCAAAGCTGCTAAACGCCGCTGCTTATTGATTCTCCTGGACTTTTGTTCATTTTTTGCGCAGCCCGCCGGGCATCTTTTATTGCTTATGGCGGTGACTTTAACAGCGGGCGCTCGTCTCAAGACTCAACAACTGGCGATGTTCAGCTATAGCGTCTGGACCGACTAGCGCTTGAAAATGAGGCTCAACCGATAAACCCGTCGAGGTTTACCACTTCAGTGACAGGCGTGTCTTGAGCATTTGCGTCATTGGTGCCTACTATTCACGACGTGCTCAGGTTTGGGCGGCTGGTTTTTTGCCCTCGGTGACCGGATTGGCACGGGGTGGCGTAGATGTTCCTTCGCCGGAAAAACATCGGTAAGGTAGGGGTCGGCATTCAGACCCGCGAGGAGTAGTGATGAGCGAGGCGGTTTCCATCCACCATGACCAGGCTGGTCATCAGTTCGAGACCATTGTGGACGGTCATCGTGCCTATCTGACCTATATGGACCTGGGCAAGCAGACCCTGGACATCTATCGCACCTTCGTGCCCAACGCATTGCGCGGCCGGGGTATCGCCGCGAAGTTGACCGAAGAGGCGCTGCGGTTCGCTGAAGAAATGGGCTACACGGTAATCCCGTCCTGCTCCTATGTAGAGCGCTACATGGAGCGTCATCAGCGGCACGCGGCGAAGCTTTGATAGACTAAGAATTCACCATAAAAAAACGCCGGACTGAAAAGCCCGGCGTTTTTTTGTGCCTGGAGGAGAGCAAGAGATCGCAGGCTTCGCCAGCTCCTACATCCCCCGCTCCAAAGTGTAGGAGCTATGTAGGAGCTGTGTAGGAGCTGCCGAGTGCAACGAGGCTGCGATCTTTTCAACCGCGCTGACGCCCAGGCAGCACATCCTTGAGCTTGGCATGCATGCCGCGCAAGGTCTTCTCGGTCGCGCTCCAATCGATGCAGGCATCGGTGATGGAGACGCCATACTGCAAGTCGGCGAGGTCTTTCGGAATCGCCTGGCAGCCCCAATTCAGATGACTTTCCACCATCAGGCCGATGATCGACTGGTTGCCTTCCAGGATCTGGTTGGCGACGTTTTCCATCACCAGCGGTTGCAGTGCCGGGTCCTTGTTGGAGTTGGCGTGGCTGCAATCGACCATGATGTTCGGTTTGATCTTCGCTTTGTTCAGTGCCTGTTCGCACAGCGCGACGCTGACCGAGTCGTAGTTCGGCTTGCCGTTGCCACCACGTAGCACGACGTGGCCGTAGGCGTTGCCCTTGGTGGTCACGATCGACACACCGCCTTCCTGGTTGATGCCGAGGAAACGGTGGGGGCTGGAAACCGACTGCAAGGCGTTGATGGCGACGGTAAGGCCGCCGTCAGTGCCGTTCTTGAAGCCGACGGCCGACGACAGGCCGGAGGCCATTTCGCGGTGAGTCTGGGATTCGGTGGTCCGCGCGCCGATGGCCGACCAACTGATCAGGTCCTGCAAATATTGCGGGGAGATCGGGTCCAGGGCTTCGGTGGCGGTGGGCAGGCCCATTTCGGCCAGGTCCAGCAGCAACTGGCGGCCGATGTGCAGGCCGTCCTGGATCTTGAAGGAGTCGTCCAGGTACGGGTCGTTGATCAGGCCTTTCCAACCAACGGTCGTCCGAGGTTTCTCGAAATACACCCGCATCACCAGGTACAAGGTGTCCGAGACTTCCGCTGCGAGCACTTTCAGGCGCTCGGCATATTCGTGGGCCGCCTTGATGTCATGGATCGAGCAAGGCCCGATGACCACGAACAGGCGATGGTCGGTGCCGTCGAGGATGTTGCGGATGACTTCCCGACCCTTGGTCACGGTGCGCAGGGCAGCGTCGCTCAAGGGAATGTCGCGCTTGAGCTGGTCAGGCGTGATGAGGGTCTCGTTGGAGGCGACGTTAAGGTCGTTGATCGGTAAATCAGCCATCGTGTTACTCGTCAGGTCACGGGTGCCGGCCGCCAGCGATCCCCGCGCGGCGGTGCACAGCGGATTTGAGCGCGTCGGGGAGCCGAACCTTAGCGCGTTAGGAGGTGGCTCGACAATGGGCAGGGATGGGTTTAATCCCCTATTTGTCTGGCCATCGACCCCGAAGGCAGGCCGAGGATTAATTTCACGACTGCTTACAATGTAGATTGCATGCCATCTGGCCCCCGTTGATAGTGTGCACGGATTGTTTTCAAAGAGGGCTACGGTCATGCAGGCAGGCGTAAGAGCGCGGATAGGAATGATCGGCACCGGGGCAATTGGCGGCTTCTACGGCGTGATGCTGGCGCGTGCCGGCTTCGATGTGCACTTCCTGCTGCGCAGTGAATTTGCCGCCGTGGCCGAAGGCGGCCTGCGAGTCGACAGCGCAGTCCATGGAACGCTGGCTCTAAGCCCGGTCCAGGCATACCGTTCGGCGAACGAAATGCCGCCTTGCGACTGGCTGCTGGTGGGCGCCAAGACCACCAGCAATGCCGACCTGGCCCCGGCCATCATCCAGGCTGCCGCCGATGGGGCTAAAGTCCTGTTGCTGCAGAACGGCCTCGATGTCGAGGACGACGTGCGACCGCTGCTGCCCGACTCACTGCATTTGTTGGGTGGCCTGTGCCTGGTCTGCGTGCACCGTGTCGGCCCGGGTACCGTTGCCCATCAGGCGCTTGGCGCAGTCAATGTCGGTTATCACAGCGGTCCTTGCCGGGATCAGGCCGAGCGCATGGCGATTGTCGAAGAGGGGGCTGGGTTGTTTCGTGCAGCCGGTATCGACTCCCAGCCCATGCCCGACCTGCAACAGGCTCGCTGGCAGAAGCTGGTCTGGAACGTACCGTACAACGGTCTCTCGGTGCTGTTGGGCGCCAGTACCACACCGTTGATGGCCAATGATGATAGTCGCGGTCTGATCCAGGCGTTGATGGGGGAGGTGGTACGCGGTGCGCAAGCCTGCGGGCATCAAATCGCACCTGGGTATGCCGACTATCTCTTTACGATGACCGAAAAGATGCCCGACTATTGGCCAAGCATGTATCACGATTATTCCCATGAACGGCCGCTGGAGTTGGATGCGATCTACAGCCGGCCATTGGCAGCGGCGAAAGCGGCGGGCTGCGATCTGCCGAAGATCGAAGCCTTGTACCAGGCGCTGGCGTTTCTGGACCGCCGCAATCGCTGATGGACGGAGGGGGACAGCATGGCGAATAACATCGATGACAAACTGGTGCTGGCGATTTCATCGCGGGCCTTGTTCGACCTGAGGGAAAGCCACAAGGTCTATCTTTCCAGCGGTGTCGAGGCCTATCGGCAATACCAGATCGAGCATGAAGACGAGGTGTTGGAGCCCGGGGACGCCTTCGCCCTCGTGCAGAAATTGCTCAACCTCAACGAGCACTTGGGACGTGCCCGTGTCGAAGTGATCCTGGTGTCGCGCAACAGCGCCGACACCGGTCTGCGAGTGTTCAACTCGATTCATCATTACGGCCTCGCGATTTCCCGCGCAGCGTTCGTTGGCGGTCGCAGTCCTTACCCGTACCTCAAGGCGTTTGGCTGCGACCTGTTCCTCTCCACCCACGCCGAAGACGTGCGCA
>NZ_JAOSHO010000138.1 GCF_025917275.1 Pseudomonas agronomica
TGTAGGAGCTGCCGAGCAAAGCGAGGCTGCGATCTTTTGATCTTTCGCGCGAAATTCAATCGAACTCGGAAAGATCGCAGCCTCGCTTTGCTCGGCAGCTCCTACAGAGCCCAGCGGGATTGCGTGTCAGGTTGTAGCTTCCGGCTCTTTCAACGCCGCCAACACCAACGGATGCAACACCGCATCCGGATGCTTCTCCTGCCATGCGCCCAGCTCCCGGCGCATGCCCGGCGTCCAGAAGCTCTTGATGTGCTGGCGGATGCCATTCACCGCCAGCGCCTGGTCAGGCTCGGTGGCGAAGTACCGGGCGATCTCGTTGGCCATCTTGATCAGGTTCTGCGAGCTCATCGGCGCACCTCGGCTTTTTCGGCATGGCGACGTTCCCTGAGCAGACGGCTTTGTTCATCGCTGAAGGCCTGGTAACGCTTCTGCCATTCCGAAGGCTGGCTGACCCGTACGATTTCCACCGCCGTCACCTTGTATTCCGGGCAGTTGGTGGCCCAGTCGGAGTTGTCGGTGGTGATCACGTTGGCGCCGGATTCGGGGAAGTGGAACGTGGTGTAGACCACGCCCGGCGCCACCCGCTCGGTCACTTTGGCCCGCAGAACGGTCTGCCCGGCGCGGCTGCCGATACCGACCCAGTCTTCGTCTACAATCCCGCGGTTCTCGGCGTCGGTTGGATGGATTTCCAGGCGATCTTCCTCATGCCAGGCGACGTTGTCGGTGCGCCGGGTCTGGGCGCCGACGTTGTACTGGCTGAGGATGCGCCCGGTGGTCAGCAACAGCGGATAACGGCTGTTGACCTTCTCTTCGGTGGGCACGTAGCCGGTGAGCATGAAGCGCCCCTTGCCCCGCACGAATTCCTCGATGTGCATGGTCGGCGTGCCGTCCGGCGCGGCGTCGTTGCACGGCCATTGCAGGCTGCCGTGGCGCTCCAGTTCAGCGTAGCTGACGCGGCTGAAGGTCGGCGTCAAACGGGCGATTTCATCCATGATTTCCGAAGGATGGCGGTAGTCCATCTTGTAGCCCAAGGCATCGGCCAGGGCGATGGTGGCTTCCCAGTCGGCCTTGCCGGCCAACGGGTCCATCACCTTGCGCACGCGGGAGATGCGACGCTCGGCGTTGGTGAAGGTGCCGTCCTTTTCCAGGAACGAGCTGCCCGGCAGGAACACGTGGGCGAACTTGGCCGTTTCGTTGAGGAAGATGTCCTGGACGATCACGCATTCCAACGCGGACAGTGCAGCGGTCACGTGTTGGGTGTTCGGATCGCTCTGGGCGATGTCTTCGCCTTGGCAGTAAAGCGCCTTGAAGGTGCCGTCCAGCGCCGCCTCGAACATGTTCGGGATGCGCAGGCCCGGGTCGGGTTGCAAGGTCACGTTCCAGGCCTGCTCGAATTGGGCACGGACCGCTTCGTTGGAGATGTGCCGGTAGCCGGGCAGTTCGTGGGGGAACGAACCCATGTCGCACGAACCCTGGACGTTGTTCTGCCCCCGCAACGGGTTCACGCCGACGCCTTCGCGACCAATGTTGCCGGTGGCCATGGCGAGGTTGGCGATACCCATCACCGAGGTGCTGCCCTGGCTGTGCTCGGTGACGCCGAGGCCATAGTAGATGGCCGCGTTGCCACCCGTGGCGTAGACCCGCGCGGCGGCGCGGATCTGTTCGGCAGGCACGCCGCACACCGGGCCGAGTTCCTCGGGCGAGTTTTCCGGCAGGCTGACAAAATCGCGCCAGCGGGAAAAGTCCGTCGCCTCGCAACGCGCCTTGACGAAAGGCTCGTCAACAAGGCCTTCGGTGACGATCACATGGGCCAACGCGTTGAGCATCGCCACGTTGGTGCCCGGACGCAGTTGCAAGTGCAGTTCGGCGCGTGCGTGGGGCGAATCCACCAGGTCGATGCGCCGTGGGTCGATGACGATCAGCCGTGCACCCTGGCGCAGGCGGCGCTTGAGTTGCGAGCCGAACACCGGGTGCGCGTCGGTGGGGTTGGCGCCCATCACCAGGATGACGTCGGCTTTCATCACCGAATCGAAATTCTGCGTACCAGCGGACTCACCCAAGGTTTGCTTGAGGCCATAGCCGGTCGGCGAATGGCAGACACGGGCGCAGGTGTCGACGTTGTTGTTGCCGAACGCCGTGCGCACCAGTTTCTGCACCAGGTAGGTTTCTTCGTTGGTGCAGCGGCTGGAGGTGATGCCACCGATGGAGTCGCGCCCGTACTTGAGCTGGATGCGCCGCAGCTCACTGGCGGCGTAGGTGACCGCCTCGTCCCAGCTGACTTCCTGCCACGGGTCGTTGATGTGCTTGCGGAT
The DNA here is from genome assembly GCF_025917275.1 of Pseudomonas agronomica. GTDB lineage: Bacteria > Pseudomonadota > Gammaproteobacteria > Pseudomonadales > Pseudomonadaceae > Aquipseudomonas > Aquipseudomonas agronomica. The sequence continues at coordinate 2,313 of NZ_JAOSHO010000138.1, forward strand.
CATTGGCTTGGTGATGCGGTCCGGGTGCGTCGCGTAGCCCCAGGCGAAGCGGCCCTTGACGCAGGAGTGGCCGTGGTTGGCCTGGCCGTTCTTGTCCGGGACCATGCGCACCAGCTGTTCACCTTTCATCTCGGCGCGGAACGAGCAACCCACGCCGCAATAGGCGCAAGTGGTGATGACGCTGCGCTCCGGCTGGCCGATCTCCACCACGCTCTTGTCGATCAGCGTGGCCGTCGGGCAGGCCTGGACGCAGGCACCACAGGACACGCATTCGGAATCGAGGAAGTTCTCACCGCCGGCCGCTTCCACCCGGGAATCGAAGCCGCGCCCGCTGATGGTCAGGGCGAAGGTGCCCTGGATTTCCTCGCAGGCGCGTACGCAGCGACTGCAGACGATGCACTTGCTCGGGTCGTAGTCGAAATAAGGGTTGGACACGTCCTTGGCTTCGGCGAGGTGATTGGCGCCTTCGTAGCCGTAGCGCACCTCGCGCAAGCCCACCTGCCCCGCCACGGTCTGCAATTCGCAGTTACCGTTGGCCGGGCACGTCAGGCAGTCCAGCGGGTGGTCGGAAATGTACAGTTCCATCACGTTGCGGCGTAGCGTGGCGAGCTTGGACGTTTGCGTGCGAACCACCATGCCGGCGGTCACCGGCGTCGTGCACGAGGCCGGATATCCACGCATGCCGTCGATTTCCACCAGGCACATGCGGCAGGAGCCGAAGGCTTCCAGGCTGTCGGTGGCGCACAGTTTGGGGATGGTGGTGCCGAGCAAGGCCGCCGCGCGCATCACCGAAGTGCCGGAGGGGACGCTGATTTCACGCCCGTCGATGGTCAGGCTGACCTGCACGTCGCTTTCGCGGGCCGGGGTGCCCAGGTCGATGTCGCTGGCTGGATCGAAGATAGTGATCATTGGTCGGCCTCCGAGGTCGCCAGACCGAAGTCGGCGGGGAAATGCTTGAGGGCGCTGGCGACGGGGTAGGACGTCATCCCACCGAGGGCACAGAGCGAGCCGTATTGCAGCGTGTCGCAAAGGTCATGCAGCAACAACGCCTGTTCCTGGCGGGCATTGGCATCGGTGCTGGCGAGCAGGCGATCCACCACCTCGACGCCACGGGTCGAACCGATGCGGCACGGCGTGCACTTGCCGCAGGATTCCTCGGCGCAGAACTGCAAGGCGAACCGGGCCATCCTGGCCATGTCCAGGCTGTCATCGGCGACTACCACGCCACCGTGGCCGAGCATCGCGCCCATGGCGGCGAACGCTTCGTAGTCCAGCGGCGTATCGAACTGCGCCGGTGGCACCCAGGCGCCCAGCGGCCCGCCGACTTGCGCGGCCTTCAGCGGACGCCCGCTGGCGGTGCCGCCGCCGTACTCTTCCACCAATTCGCGCAGGCTCAGGCCGAACGCCCGCTCCACCAGGCCGCCGTGACGAACGTTGCCGGCCAATTGGAACGGCATGGTGCCCAGGGACCGGCCCATGCCGAAATCACGATAGAACTGCGCGCCCTTTTCCAGGATCACCGGCACCGAGGCCAGCGTCACCACGTTATGCACCAGCGTCGGCAAACCGAACAGGCCCTGCAACGCCGGCAGCGGTGGCTTGGCGCGCACCGTGCCGCGCTTGCCTTCGAGGGATTCGAGCAGCGCGGTTTCCTCGCCACAGATGTAGGCACCGGCGCCGACCCGGACTTCAAGCTCGAAGGCGCGGCCACTGCCGCCCACATCCACGCCCAGGTAACCGGCCTCGCGGGCGATGCGCAGCGCTTGGTTCAGGGTGCTGACGGCGTCCGGGTATTCCGAGCGCACGTAGATGTAACCCATCGTCGCGCCGACGGCGATGCCGGCGATGATCATCCCTTCGATCAGCAGGAACGGGTCGCCTTCCATCAGCATGCGGTCGGCGAAGGTGCCGGAGTCGCCTTCATCGGCATTGCAGACCACGTATTTCTGCGGCCCCGGGGCGTCGCGCACGGTGCGCCACTTGATGCCCGCCGGGAACGCCGCGCCGCCTCGGCCGCGCAGGCCGGAATCCAACACTTGGGCAACCACCTCGGCGCCCTCCGTCTGGATCGCCCGGGCCAGGCCGAGGAACCCGCCCTGGGCGCGGTAGTCGTCGAGGGACAATGGCTGGGTGATGCCGGCACGGGCGAACAACAGGCGTTGCTGGCTCTTGAGGTAGGGAATGTGCTCAACCAACCCCAATGCCGTTGGATGGCTGCCAGGATCACCCGCCAGCGCATCGAGCAGGCCCGGTACGTCCTGGGCGGTGACCGGGCCAAAACCCAAGCGTCCTTCTGGCGTGTCCAGTTCTACCAACGGTTCCAGCCAATAAAGCCCACGGGAACTGGTGCGCAACACCTGCAATGGCAATTGACGCCGCTGGGCCTCGCGGACCAGCGCATCGGCCACCTTGTCCGCACCAACGGCGCAGGCCACTGAATCACGGGGAATGCAGAGGGTCAGCATGGACCGTCCTCCAGGCAACCATTCACCAACTGGCGCAGGCGTTCCGGGGTCAACCGCGCGTGCAGTTCCCCATCCAGTTCCAGGGCCGGCGAGCAGACACAGGCGCCGAGGCAATAGACCGGTCGCAGGCTGATGGCCCCATCGGCGCTGGTGCCGTGATCGTCCAGCGAAAGCTGCTCGCGCAACTGCGCCGCCAGGCCCTCGGCCCCCATGCTCTGGCACGACTCGGCCCGGCACAGGCGCAGGGTGTGGCGCGCCGGTGGCGTGGTGCGAAAGTCATGGTAGAAGCTGATCACGCCGCGCACTTCAGCCTGGCTGAGGTTGAGGGCATGGGAGATTTCAGGGACGGCGGCGTCGGGAACGTACCCGCACCCTTCCTGGATGGCATGGAGGATCGGCAACAAGGCACCGGGGGTGTCCTTCTCGCGCGCCAGCACGCTGTGGATCAGAGGCAGGTGAAGCGTCTCATCAGGCATAAACGAACCTCGGCATCTCGAAGGACACCGCTGCGTAGCGGTAGCCATTCGGAGTCTTGGCGGCGGCGTCCGGCCCACGTCACGGTAGCGTGGCACTCCGATCGCCATTCTCGCTCTCCGGCCAGGTGTCTTTGGCGCACTTGGTCCGGGGCATCTTCACAGCTTGCCACTCCCGGGGGCTGGCGATTGCACATGGACGACGAAACGTGTCCTGAAAGCGACGCCTGATGTTTTTTGGCCTTACGGGCCAGCAGGCAACGGTTTCGAGGCATCCCCCTGGACGTCTTTGCGCAACGCGTTGGCAACCAGTGTAAACGCAGGTGACGGTTGGCGCCGGCTCGGGTAGTACAGATAGTAGCCTGAGAACGGCGGGCACCACGCTTCCAATACGCGCACCAACCTGCCGTCCTGAAGGTACGGTTCAAATTCTTCTTCCGGCAGGTAGGCAATGCCCAGCCCGGCCATTGCCCCCTGCACGATATGAGTCGACGTGTTGAAGATGAGTTGGCCGTCCACTCGCACGTTCACTTGCTTGCCTCGTTGCTCAAAATCCCAGACATAGAGCCCGCCGGAGGTCGGCATGCGCTGGTTGATACAACGATGGCTCATCAGGTCGCGGGGGTGCTCAGGGATGGCGCGGCTGGCGAAGTACGCTGGCGAAGCCACCGCGGCCATCCGCAAGGGTGGGCCGATCGGCACCGCCACCATGTCCTTGTCGATGGTGTCGCCCAGGCGCACACCCGCATCGAAACGGTCCGCGACGATGTCGCGAAAGCCGTAGCTGACATCAAACTCGACGTTGATGTCCGGGTACTCGTGCAACAGCCCGGTCAGTTTCGGCAGCAAGGTCGTACGCAGGACATGATCGCCGCAGGTGATGCGCACGGTGCCGGCGGGCTTGTCGCGCAGCTCGGTGAGCCTGTCCAGCTCCGTCTCTATCTCGTCGAAGCGATTGCCGATGGCCTGAAGCAAGCGTTCGCCGGCAAGGGTTGGCGAAACGCTGCGGGTGGTCCGCGTCAGCAGCCTGATTTGCAAGCGCGATTCCAGGCCGTTGATGGCCTGGCTCAGCGCCGATTGCGTAACGCCCAGCGCATTGGCGGCACGGGTGAAACTGCCTTCGCGCGCCACCGTCACGAAAGACAGCAGATCGTTGAGATTTCTTCTGACCATGGCGAAACGCTTCAAAGGTTATTGATTAGCCTTGCTTATAGCCTCTTTAAGCATTCATTAGCTAGTCGCACAAGTGTCCGCGCGTCACCATTGCTCCCATGAACAGAAACGAATTCGGGGCATCGCGATGAGACCGGTCTGGCTGGGTTTGCTGGCGTCAGCGTTGGTGCTTGGCAGCTACGGGACAACATCCGATGCCGCATCGGCACCTTCAATAACGGAGCAACCTGACATGTGGATGACCGTCGGCGAGCAACGCTTTGCCATTACCTTGGCTGACAACGCGGCCACCCGTGCATTTGTCACGTTATTACCGCTGACGTTGAAGATGAGTGATCTCAACCGCAACGAGAAATACGCCTCCCTTGCGCAGAAGCTGCCCGCTCAAGCGAGCAAGCCGGGAACGATCCACAACGGCGACCTGATGCTGTACGGCACCGACACCCTGGTCGTCTTCTATTCGACCTTCGACTCGACCTACGCCTACACACGCCTGGGGCATGTAGACGATGCCGCCAGGTTGGCGCAAGCGTTGGGCCGGCGAGACGTGCAGGTGACGTTTTCCCAGAACTGACTACTCCGCACCGACAGGATTCCCCATGAAAAAGATCATCGTTTTATTAACCCTTCTGTTCAGTTCCCTCTCAGCAATAGGAGCCGATATGTCCAACGGCGCAGACAACTTCTACACCAGTGACGAAGTCACCGTGCAAAAGGTCAACTTCAAGAACCAGTATCAAATGAACGTCGCGGGAAACCTGTTCATTCCGAAGAACCTCAATGGCAAGAAAAGCAATCCGGCGATTGTCGTGGGCCATCCAATGGGCGCTGTGAAGGAGCAGAGCGCGAATCTATATGCGACGAAGATGGCGGAAAAAGGCTTCGTGACCCTCTCCCTCGACCTCTCATTCTGGGGCGAAAGCGAGGGCCAGCCGCGCAATGCGGTTTCGCCGGATATCTACGCCGAGGACTTCAGCGCGGCAGTGGACTTTCTCAGCGCCCAGCCCTTCGTCGACAAGGAACGCATTGGGGCCATTGGCATCTGTGGCAGCGGCAGCTTCGTGATCAGCGCCGCCAAGATCGACCCGCGCATGAAAGCCATCGCCACCGTGAGCATGTATGACATGGGCGGCGTCAATCGCAACGGGTTGAAGCATTCCCAGACGCTCGATCAACGCCGGGCCATCATCGCCCAGGCCACCCAGCAGCGTAACGTCGAGTTCGCCGGCGGTGAAACGCTGTACACCAGCGGCACCGTGCATGAACTGGATGAAAATACCCACCCGATCCAACGGGAGTTCTACGACTTCTACCGCACCCCGCGCGGCGAGTTCACGCCGGCCAGCTCGTCGAAAGACCTGACCACGCACCCAACGCTGACCAGCAACATCAAGTTCATGAATTTCTATCCGCTCAATGACATCGAGACCATCTCGCCTCACCCAATGCTGTTCATCGCCGGCGCCGATGCGCACTCCCGTGAGTTCAGCGAAGAGGCCTACAAGCTCGCCGGTCAACCCAAGGAACTGGTGATCATTCCTGGGGCCGGGCATGTGGATCTTTATGATCGGATCGATCTGATTCCGTTTGACAAGTTGACGAGTTTCTTTCAAAACAACCTGAAGTGATATCGAGCGTCAACCGAGATCAAAAAAGCCATGGATGAACGTGTTGCCATCCTCAAGAACCAGATCCGCGCTGTTGTGGTCGCAGGCGGCTCGGACGAAATAACCTATCAATCCGAATGGCTCGGCTACATGCCCTTCCCCGTCGATCACTGGGTTGAACATCAAGGCAAGACGTTCTCCGGCGACTTTCCTTTTGACTGGACGCTCGAGGACTTGGCCGTTCTTGAGCGCACGGGTTTCCTGGAAACAATCGAAGCTTACGAAAACCCGGAAGACCGGTTTGATCGGTGTATCCGGTATCGCGTGCATATCCGACGCGGGTAACGCTGGCCTTTCGTTGCTGACGCTTGCTCTTTGAGCAAACACGGCTAGGCAGGCCCATGGCCAATCGTCGACTCTACGCCGACCGCACTTCCAAGAGCCTTTACCCGTGCCTGAACAACCGAGCGATTTCGCTTACACAAAACGCTTCGACGCCGTCCTGGCCTACATCGATACCCATCTCGAAGGGGATCTGTCGGTAAAGGCGCTGAGTGATGTGGCGAACTTCTCGGTGTTTCACTTCCATCGACAATTTACTGCGTACACGGGCGTGCCCGTTTCACGTTATGTGCAACTGATGCGGCTGCGTCAGGCGGCACATCGCCTGATCGCAAACGCAGATTACTCGGTACTGGACGCGGCATTGGATACAGGTTTTCAGAGTCCCGAGGCCTTTTGCCGGGCGTTCGGACGAGCGTTCGGCATGGCGCCGAGTGTGTTCAGGAAGAACCCGAACTGGCAGGTCTGGAATACGGTGTTTGCCATTCCCCATTTCTCAAGGAATATCCTCATGCACGTTCGAATCGTTGAATGCCCTGAAATCAAGGTAGCAACGCTTGAGCACCGCGGACCTGCGGGGCTCGTCAATGAAAGCGTGCGCCAGTTCATCGAGTGGCGCATGCGCAGCGGACAATCGCCGGTGGCGACAAGCCGCACGTTCGGCATCCCTTACGGCAATCCCGATACGACACCGCCACACGCTTTCCGCTTCGCGATCTGTGGCGAGATTGACGAGGATGTGGCGCCGAACGAGTTCGGCGTCCAGCCGCTTGTCATACCCGGCGGCCGCTATGTCGTGGTTCGCCACGGGGGATCACCGGATCACATCGGCGAAACGATCTACCCGATCTATCGCGACTGGCTTCCCGCGAGCGGCGAAGAGCTTCGGGACCAGCCGCTGTTCTTCCACTATCTGAGCGTCTATCCGGAGACGCCACAAGATCAATGGCAAACCGATGTGTATGTTCCGCTGCAATAGAGGAATCGTGCAAAACCGCCCTATTTGATCTCCATCAGCCGCAAGGACGGTGAGCCATCCAGTGAAAGGTGGATGACCGCCGCCCTGCTGGGGAAATTCGGCGCATCGTCGTCGGTGTTTTCCATTACGGGGATGTCGATCAAGGTCTGCTCACCCGCCGGGTCGCTGACCAGCTTGGCGTCCAACTTATCGATCGCCCGCCAGCTGTCACCGCCGATGCGCATCACGTCCAACAGACTGTAATGCGGCACGCCTTCTTCGTTCTCCTCGGGATTGAAGACCGCCAGGTACTGGCTGTAGTTGTTACCCATCCCGAAACCCTCGAGGGTGAAGACCGCGAGCGTGACCTGGCTGTCCTCACCGGTATCCAGGGTCTGCACCAGCGTCGCTTCGGGATAGCCAGTGGCATAGCTGTCCTTGAGCAGCGCCACCAAGTGCCCGACCTGCTGTTCCAGGGCTTTGGGGATTTTCGGCTCGGCGGCGTGGGCCAGGGTGCAGGCGAAAAACAGGGTAGCGGTGAGCAGGCGCAATTTCATCGAGTGGGGTCCGCGGTGTTGGGAGGTCAGCGCGGATATTAGCGCGCCGAGCAAACGCGAGTAGCTTATTTTGCCAAGTTTGCCATATGGCGCACAGCTGTACAGATCGTGCAGGGAGATTCACATCCGAGCGTGCGCAATTTGGGCAACCAAAGGTGCAGCAAGGGCAAAACGTTTCACTCCCACACCTTATATCTAAAGGTGTTGCCTTATCAGATTTCCGAAGACTTGAGTTCGGCAAAGCGTAGCTGACCGCTTTGCCCGGCGACTATTTAACCGTAACGGTTCGATGGCTCGACCAACCTGACACTTGCCCATTGTATGTTTGCTTGGCTGTATAGGTATATGTGCCTGGACTTAACTGAGCGCCGTCGATGTACCAATATCCAAGGCCGTCCGCAACAGCCTTATTGAAACAATATCCTCCACCCTGTAGGCAGACCTCTACCGTGGCGCCTGGCTGGCTTTTTCCTGAAATTCTAAAACCATTTTTCACGGCCAATTCCTTCATTGGACTGAAAATCCACGGTGGATCCGAGTACCCCGGCAGAGTTCCCGCACCGGCGGTGACTTCTTGATCCAGGTTAGAAAATTCAAACTTAGCGTCCTCGGTTGGGCTCGCCGGGAGGGTCAGTTTTATAATCGGAACGACGATGCCTCCAGTTTTTTTATAGAAGTCTTTCTGGTTGGATCTGGCATCCACCAATCCGGGCGTATCTGTGTAGAAAAAAGCCTGAATGGGCAACGTGTTTGGGGTACCCCTTGGCCAGGCACGCAGCTGCAATTCATTCCACTCGTTGAACCCATTGATTTTCTGTTTGGCCTTAAGTGATTCATAAAAATAAGTAGCGCTTCCAGGAGTTCCGCTGTCCACCATAAATCCGCATTGATCCAGATAGGGGTTGCTGCTTGTGCTTGCGCGCCAATGTTGCACCCATGCGTCCGAATTAAGGACGTTCTGCAGTTGACAGGGGCTACTACGAACATGGGGAATAATGGCGACTACGTTACCGTTGCCGTCCTTGGTCATCTCCGTCAACGTCTGGCATGGCGCACCGCGATGCCAATCCCAGGCATCCATTGGAAACGAGCAGAGAGCCTCAGTCAGCAATTTACCGGCGGGCGAAGTGAGTTTCGGATAGATGATGTACCCGTTTTTGGTTTGACCCGCCCAGGCGAGTACTTTGAACTTTGCATCGGCACGCAAATAAGAAAACGAAATGACGTTGCGCTGCACGGACCTGTCACTGGGATCCCATATGTCGAACCCGACACCTCTTGATGTGACCCGTAGAATAACCCCACTGCAAAGGAGCGCAGGGCTGTTATCCGTGCCACAGTTCGGAGCTGTATTGGCATATCGACTCCTGAGATCAGCTACTGTTGCATTACCGTCCTCAATTGAACTGGGTGTCGTATCACCCTGAACCCATTGAGCAGCCACTTGTTGACAGACAACTAACAGACCCGCCCCAAAAAAGAATAATGACTTTTTCATTGCACCGCCCTCATCAAGCATGAACGACGGTTCATTAATTAGAGGACAAGCTATTTCTGTTCTACTGTCAGATCTGACAGTGCCGACAGACGGCGGATTTTGATCGCCTGGACAGATTGAAGGGGCAAGGGCTGGCGAAAGAGAAAGCGAGAATCGAGGTATTCGTTCACA
>NZ_JAOSHO010000139.1 GCF_025917275.1 Pseudomonas agronomica
CAAGCTCGCTCCCACAGGGTCTTGATCAACTCACTTCCACCGTGGATTGCCCATCACCCCCGAACGTCAAGTATTCAACCAGCTCAACCAGCGGCAACGGCTTGCTGATCAGGAATCCCTGCACCTGATCGCAACCGAAGCCACGCAGCAGGTCCAGTTGTTCAGCGGTTTCCACACCTTCGGCGACCACTTCCAGGTTGAGGTTATGGGCCAGGTTGATCATCGCGTGCACCAGCTTGCGGTTCTCCTCGCGCTGCTCCATGCCGCCGACGAAGCTCTTGTCGATCTTGAGCAAGGCGATCGGCAGGCTGTTGAGGTGCACGAACGACGAGAACCCGGTGCCGAAGTCGTCCAGGGAAAAGCGCACCCCGAGGCGCCCCAGCGCATCCATGGTCTGCTTGACCAGTTCGCTGCGGCGCATGACGGCGGTTTCGGTGAGCTCGAACTCCAGCCACTGGGCCTCGACGCCCCGCTCGGCGATCAATCGACTCAGGGTCGGCAGCAGCTGGCTGTCCTGGAACTGCCGGAATGACAGGTTGATTGCCATGTGCAGCGGCGCCAGCCCGCGTTCGCGCAAGGCCTGCATATCCCGCAGTGCCCGGGAAATCACCCAGTAGCCCAACGGCACGATCAAGCCGCTCTGCTCGGCCAGCGGCACGAATTCACTCGGAGGCAGCAGGCCACGCTCGCCGTGACGCCAGCGCACCAGCGCTTCGAGGCCGACGATATGGCCGCCATCAAGGTTCAACCGGGGCTGGTAGTGCAACTCCAGTTCATCGCGACGCAGCGCCCGGCGCAGTTCGCTTTCCAGGTCGGCGAGGCTGCGGGCATTGCGATTGATGCGTTCATTGAAGATATGAAACGTGCAGCCTTGTGTGCTCTTGGCTTGCTGCATGGCGATGTGGGCGTGCCACATCAAGGGATCGGCGCCGGCCTGGGCGCGCGCATGGGCGATACCCAGGCTGCAACCGATCAACAGGCTTTCCCCATCTACCCAGTAGGGTTCGGCCATGGCCTCGGTGATGCGTTCGGCCATCCACTCCGCGCGCTGGGGCGCACGGCGGGTGTCGATCAGCAGGGCGAACTCGTCGCTGCCCAGCCGCGCCAGCTGATCACCGGCCTCAAGCGAGCCCCTGAGCCGCGAGACCACTTGCAGGATCAGCCGATCACCGGCCTGGTGGCCGAGGGCATCGTTGGCGTGACGGAAATTATCGAGGTCCAGATGACCGAGGGCGAGGCCGCGGCCTTCGTTTTCAGCCAGGCGCGCCGTTAGCAGGGTCTGGAAGCCCTGGCGATTGGCGATGCCGGTCAGTGGGTCCTGTTCGGCGAGTCGTTGCAGGGTATTTTCCAGCACCCCTCGCTCGCGCACATGGCGCAGGCAACGGCGCAAGGTCGCCTCGTCGAGAACATCGCGCACCAGCCAGTCACTGACACCGTCCGGGGAGGTCGAAGGCTCATGCTCGAGCAAAAGGACCGTCGGCAGACGACAGCGACCGGGCGCCGGCTGCAGAGAGGCGACGGTCAGCAGCACCGCGTTGCGGTTGTCTTCGAACAGGCTGCTGACCGATTCCCAGCTCGGAGCGCTGATCAGCACGACCGAGGCTCCCATGGGCGCCAGGCACTCGCGCAATATCGCAGACCACTCAGGCGTTTCGGCCAACAACAGCAAACGCAAGGGTTCGACAGGCGTAGACAAGCTGACTCCCTAGACTCTGCAAGGTGGTAGGCGCGGGGCATTATGACTTGCCAAAGACCAATCACCAATGCCAATGGTTCTCAAACACCCGCTTTTGAGCGTTTATTCATCCAAAAACGAACGTTAGACCTAAATTCTGTCCGCATCCTGAGGGAAAGTGACAAAAGCGGCAAATGGAGATGATGGGCAGCGTCACAAGTCGGACAGGGCAGCACAATTCTCAGAGCCTGTTAAAATGCCGGCCCATTTCGCAAACGACTCCCTGAACCTGTCATGTCCCGACTCAATCCCCGGCAGCAAGAAGCCGTGAACTATGTCGGCGGCCCTCTTTTGGTGCTCGCCGGTGCAGGCTCCGGCAAGACCAGCGTGATCACCCGCAAGATCGCGCATTTGATCCAGAACTGCGGCATCCGCGCCCAGTACATCGTCGCCATGACCTTCACCAACAAGGCCGCCCGGGAAATGAAAGAGCGGGTCGGTGGCCTGTTGCGCGCCGGCGAAGGCCGCGGCCTGACCGTCTGCACGTTCCACAACCTGGGCTTGAACATCATCCGCAAGGAACATGCGCGACTGGGCTACAAACCGGGCTTCTCGATTTTCGACGAGACCGACGTCAAGGCCCTGATGACGGACATCATGCAGAAGGAGTACTCGGGCGACGACGGCGTCGACGAGATCAAGAACATGATCGGCGCCTGGAAAAACGACCTGGTCCTGCCGCCCGAGGCCCTGGAGAACGCTCGCAACCCCAAGGAACAGACCGCCGCCATCGTCTACGCCCATTACCAGCGCACGCTCAAGGCGTTCAACGCGGTGGACTTCGACGACCTGATCCTGCTGCCGGTCAAGCTGTTCCAGGACCACGCCGATATCCTCGAGAAGTGGCAGAACAAGGTTCGCTACCTGCTCGTGGACGAATACCAGGACACCAACGCCAGCCAGTATCTGCTGGTGAAGTTGCTGATCGGTAAACGCAACCAGTTCACCGTGGTGGGCGACGACGACCAGTCGATCTATGCCTGGCGTGGCGCGCGGCCGGAAAACCTGATGTTGCTCAAGGAAGACTACCCATCGCTAAAAGTGGTGATGCTGGAGCAGAACTACCGCTCCACCAGCCGCATCCTGCGCTGCGCCAACGTGCTGATTTCCAACAACCCCCACGAGTTTGAAAAGCAACTGTGGAGCGAGATGGGCCACGGCGATGAGATCCGCGTGATCCGATGCCGCAACGAAGACGCCGAAGCCGAGCGCGTGGCCATGGAAATCCTCAGCCTGCACCTGCGCACCGACCGGCCGTACAGCGACTTTGCGATCCTGTACCGCGGCAACTACCAGGCCAAGCTGATCGAACTGAAACTGCAGCATCACCAGGTGCCCTATCGCCTGTCGGGGGGCAACAGCTTTTTCGGTCGCCAGGAAGTGAAGGACCTGATGGCCTACTTCCGCCTGATCGTGAACCCGGACGACGACAACGCCTTCCTGCGGGTGATCAACGTGCCGCGCCGGGAAATCGGCTCGACCACCCTGGAGAAACTCGGCAACTACGCCACCGAGCGCAAGATCTCGATGTACGCCGCCACGGACGAAATCGGTCTGGGCGAACATTTGGACAGCCGCTTCACGGACCGCCTGGCGCGCTTCAAGCGCTTCATGGACAAGGTCCGCGAGCAATGCGCCGGCGAAGATCCGATCTCGGCGCTGCGCAGCATGGTCATGGACATCGACTACGAGAATTGGCTGCGCACCAACAGCTCCAGCGACAAGGCCGCCGACTACCGCATGAGCAACGTCTGGTTCCTGATCGAGGCGTTGAAAAATACCTTGGAAAAAGATGAAGACGGCGACATGACCGTCGAGGACGCCATCGGCAAGCTCGTGTTGCGGGACATGCTCGAGCGCCAGCAGGAAGAGGAAGACGGCGCCGAAGGCGTGCAGATGATGACCCTGCACGCCTCCAAGGGCCTGGAGTTTCCCTACGTGTTCATCATGGGCATGGAAGAAGAAATCCTGCCGCACCGTTCCAGCATCGAGGCCGACACCATCGAAGAGGAACGGCGCCTGGCCTACGTTGGCATCACCCGGGCGCGCCAGACGCTGGCCTTCACCTTCGCCGCCAAGCGCAAGCAGTACGGCGAAGTGATCGACTGCGCCCCGAGCCGCTTTCTCGATGAATTGCCGCCGGACGACCTGGCCTGGGAAGGCAACGACGACACGCCAACGGAAGTCAAAGCCGTTCGCGGCAACAATGCCCTGGCGGATATACGCGCGATGTTGAAGCGCTAGACTATTTTTTCTCAACGACTTCAGGCGCTGAACGCGTCATCAGAGGAGGCTTCATGGAAGCCCTGCACCAGAAAATCCGCGAGCTAGGCATCGTGCTGTCCGACCAGGTCCTGAAGGTCGATGCGTTTCTCAACCACCAGATCGACCCGCAGTTGATGAAGCTGATCGGCGACGAATTTGCCGCGCTGTTCAAGGATTCGGGCATCACCAAGATCGTCACCATCGAAGCCTCGGGCATTGCCCCGGCGATCATGACCGGGCTGAACCTTGGCGTGCCGGTGATCTTCGCCCGCAAGCAACAGTCGCTGACCCTGACGGAAAACCTGCTGTCGGCCACCGTGTATTCGTTTACCAAGAAGACCGAAAGCACCGTCGCCATCAGCCCGCGTCACCTGACCAGCAGCGACCGCGTGCTGATCATCGATGACTTCCTGGCCAACGGCAAAGCCTCCCAGGCGCTGATCTCGATCATCAAGCAGGCCGGCGCCACCGTCGCCGGGCTGGGGATCGTGATCGAGAAGTCGTTCCAGGGCGGCCGCGCGGAACTGGATGCCCAGGGCTATCGCGTCGAGTCGTTGGCTCGGGTGAAGTCGCTGGCGGGTGGGGTTGTGACCTTTATCGATTGATCACGCCCTACCCTCTGTGGGAGCGAGCTTGCTCGCGATAGCGGTGTATCAATTACCTGAAATGTGTCTGACAGGCCGCTATCGCGAGCAAGCTCGCTCCCACAGGGGGTTTGGATCGGCCGTTATGGCGCAGTCGCCTTGAGCCCCGCCAGCAGCAACCGCTGGTACAACTCCTCCTTGAGCCCCTCGGGATTCGTCAACTGCATCCGCTCCAGATGCCCGGCATATTCCCAGGGCTCCGGCGCATCCAGGGCGGCCTTGCCAAGGTCCAGGATCTCGGTGAGCTTGAATTTGCTCTTCAGCCAGTTCAGCGCCCGTAACAAGTCCCGCTCGATCCCATCGAAATCACAGCCCAGCGGGTATTCCGGAAAAAGGTTGGGATGCCGCGCCTGGATCGCCTGTAGACGCTCCGACGTGTTGTCGGCGAACCGCGGGTCGAGACGAAAATCCTTCGGCAACTTGCCGGCATTTTGTGCCTGCTCGATCAGGCCGGGCTGGAAGCGTGAATCGCTGATGTTCAACAGTGCCTCGATCACGGCTGCGTCGGTCTTGCCCCGCAGGTCGGCAATGCCGTATTCGGTCACCACGATGTCCCGCAGATGCCGGGGAATCGTGCAATGGCCGTATTCCCAGACGATATTCGAACTGACCACCCCGCCCGATTCCCGCCAACTGCGCAACAGCAGGATCGAGCGCGCCCCTTCCAGCGCATGGCCCTGGGCGACGAAGTTGTACTGTCCGCCGACACCGCTGAGCACCCGTCCATCTTCCAACTGGTCCGCCACCCCGGCGCCCATCAGGGTCATGGTGAAGACCGTGTTGATGAAACGCGCATCGAGGCGCTGCAAGCGCTTGAGCTGCTCCCGGCCGTACAGCTCGTTGATGTAGCTGATGCGGGTCATGTTGAATTCGAGCAGCCGGCTCTGCGGCAACTCCCTCAGGCGCTCGTAAAAACTGCGCGGACCGAGGAAGAACCCGCCATGGATGCAGATGCCGTCGGGCTGCGCCGCCTCGTCGAGGGTTCCGGCGATGGCCCGTTCCTGGGTCGGTTCGTCAGGGTAGACCTTGCGCCGGATAATCCCGGCCTCCGCCAGCACCAGCAAACCGTTGACGAACATTTCACTGCAACCGTACAACCCTTTGGCGAAAGGCTCGACCCCTCCCTCGCGCTCGATCAACTGCGCCCACTGGCTGAGGTTCACGTCCGCCAGCAGGGCCTGGTAACCGGCGTTATCGGCCTGGCGCGCCAGCAGTGCCGCCGTCAGCGCATCGCCCATGGAGCCGATGCCAATCTGCAACGTACCGCCATCGCGCACCAGGGTGCTGGCGTGCAGGCCGATCAAATGATCCTGGAAACCCACCGGCATGTTCGGCGTGGAAAACAACGTGTGGCTGTCCTTCTCATCGATCAACAGGTCGAAGCCATCGATGCCGATTTCCGCATCGCCGGGCATGTAGGGCAAATCGCTGTGGACCTGGCCCACCATGAGAATGGTTTCCCCCGCCTCGCGCCGCTTGGCGATCATCGGCAACAGGTCCAGGGTGATGTCCGGGTTGCAGCTCAGGCTCAAGCGATCCGGATGTTCCGGGTCGCTCGCCACCAGTTGCGCGATCAGGTTCAAGCCAGCCCCATTGATATCCCGGGCGGCGTGGCTGTAGTTGCTGCTGACATAGTCCTGCTGGGCCGAAGCGCTGTGCAGAAGACTGCCGGGCTGCATGAAGAATTGCTGGACGCGGATATTGGCCGGCAGGCTGTCGCGCTGCAGATCGGCGAGGTAATCGAGTTCTGGATAATCACCGAAGACCCGTTCGACAAAGGGCTCGAGGAAGCGCTTCTGCAGCCCGTCGCCCAAGCTCGGTCGACCCAGGCTCAGTGCTGTGTAAATGGTCAGCTGTCGCTCGGGCATTTGCGCAATGCGCTGGTAAAGCGCGTTGGCGAACAGGTTGGGCTTGCCCAGCCCCAGGGGCATGCCGAGGTGGATATGCGCGGGCAGACGCTCGAGTACGTCATCCACCGCCTGTTCGATTGAACACAACTGCACCATCCGACCCTCCGGGACATTCCATGAATGTGGGTTGGACCGAGCTTGCCGGGTCTTGGTTGCGATGACCAGTCCGGAAAAAAATCCCAGACACAAAAAAGCCGCTCGTAAGCGGCTTTTTTGCGGAAGATGAATGCCTGTTACAGGCCGGACATCTCTTTGATGGCGCCTTTGAGTTCATCATCGGTGCAATCGGCGCAGGTGCCTTTAGGCGGCATGGAATTGATACCGGTAATGGCCTTCGCCAGGATGCCGTCAAGGCCGCCCTGGTGGTCGGCGCGTTCTTTCCAGGCGGCCTTGTCACCGATTTTCGGAGCGCCCAGCAGGCCGGTACCGTGGCAAGCGTTGCAATGTTTGGCGATGACGTCTTTTGGCGCCTTGGCACCACCAGCGCCACCTGCCGCGGCAGCCACTTCCATGCCCTTGCATTCCTTGCCCTGGACGCAAACCTGGCCGACGGGTTCAAGGCGCTTGGCAATATCATCGGTCGGCGCCGCTTGAGCGCTCGCAGCCCATAGGGCCAATACGGTTGCTGGTGCAGCCAGCATTTTCATAATTAGGTTCACGCGTACACCCTCAATGGTGGCTAGTCACGCCTGCGGCCACGGTTTGCAGGCGGGCGCAAGTATAGCGGTAAGCCTGTCACTCCGAAACAACCCCAAAGTCGCAAGGGTCTTGTTTGTCATGACAGCCCAACCTTCGAGCGCCTTTGCCCTGCGGGTTCGGCGTCTCTTCTTCTAGAAATTGGCCGGTGTGGCTGCGCTGATCAGTCGCGCCGGCACGTCGAACGGATTACGGAAACGATGGGGCTTGGTACTTTCGAAATAGTAGCTGTCGCCCGCCTCCAGCACGAAGGTTTCGGCGCCGACTACCAATTCCAGCCGCCCTTCCACCAGGATTCCGGTCTCTTCGCCTTCATGGGTGAGCATCTCGTCACCGGTATCTGCGCCGGGCGGGTAGATTTCGTTCAGGAAGGCAATCGCCCGGCTCGGATGCGCCCTGCCCACCAGCTTCATGGTCACGGCGCCGTCGGAGATGTCGATCAGTTCGTTGGCTTTGTAGACGATCTGGGTCGGTTTCTCCTGGAGGATTTCTTCGGAGAAAAACTCGACCATGGACATGGGAATCCCGCCAAGGACCTTGCGCAGCGAGCTGATCGAGGGGCTTACGCTGTTCTTCTCGATCATCGAAATGGTGCTGTTGGTGACGCCCGCGCGCTTGGCGAGTTCACGCTGGGAAAGGCCTTTGAGTTTACGAATGGATTGCAGTCGTTCACCGACGTCCAATGCTGGAGCCTCCAGGGAATCAGGTTGTGTGGAAAGTGAGCGTTATCATGGCGACAGCGTTCAGTATTTACAACACCTTGGCCCGAATCCTGTGCGGTGAGGCGACTTTCGGTAGGTCACGCTGGGTGTCAGCCCTCGGAATAGAGCCTTGGCACCCGTCGCAGATTGCAGAAGACCTGGTAGGGAATCGTGCCGGCAGCCTGGGCAACGTCACTGGCGAGGACGTTCTTGCCCCACAGCTCCACGGTTGAGCCAAGTCCTGCTTGAGGAACGTTGGTCAGATCGACACACAGCATGTCCATCGATACCCGCCCGACCAGTTGGCTACGCTGCCCATCCACAAGTACCGGCGTGCCGTTGGGCGCCTGGCGCGGGTAGCCGTCGGCGTACCCCATGGCGACCACGCCGACCCGGGTCGGTTGCGCCGTGACAAAGCGCGCGCCATAGCCCACGGGCTCGCCGGCGGGAAGTTCACGCACGCTGATGATTTTCGATTCCAGCGTCATGACCGGTTGCAGGCGTGAAGCAACGGCATTGGCTTCTTCGAAAGGCGTCGCGCCGTACAGCATGATGCCGGGCCGCACCCAGTCGCTGGGAATCTGCGGCCAGCCCAGCACCGCTGGCGAGTTGCGCAGGCTGACCTCTGCCATCAAGCCCTGGCGGGTCTGCTCGAATACCGCTAATTGTTGCAAGCTGCTGGGATCATGCAATTCATCGGCGCGGGCGAAGTGGCTCATCAACACGATCTTCGCCACGTTGCCACTGGCCAGCAGACGACGATACGCCGGCTGGAAATCATCCGGGTGCAGGCCGACCCGATGCATGCCCGAATCGAGCTTGAGCCAGACCGTGATCGGCTTGCCCAGCGTCGCGTGCTCGATCGCTTCGAGCTGCCACAATGCATGCACCACGCACCAGAAGTCGTGCTCAACGATCAAGGCAAGTTCATCGGCCTCGAAGAAACCTTCCAGCAGCAGGATCGGCCCGCGAATCCCACCGGCCCGCAGCTCCAGGGCCTCTTCGATGCACGCCACCGCGAAACCGTCAGCGGTTTCCTGCAAGGCCTCGGCGCAGCGCACCGCGCCATGCCCATAAGCGTCAGCCTTGATCACCGCCAGGGCCTTGGCCCCCGTGACCTCACGGGCTAGCTGGTAGTTGTGACGCAGGGCTTGGAGGTCGATCAAGGCACGGGCAGGACGCATGGCGGCAGGCTTCTAGGCGGTCATGGTTAAAAAAACCGGCGCCGGCTGACGGCATCAGCCGACAACAGCGCCGGGAGAGGGAGAGTTTTGACAGCGATCAGGGCAGCGCCGCGACGACGGACAGCTCCACCAGGATCTGCGGCTCGCACAATTTGGCCTCCACCGTGGCGCGGGCCGGGGCGACGCCCTTGGGCAGCCATATGTCCCACACCGCGTTCATGCCGGCGAAGTGCGCGTCGATGTCCTTCAGGTAAATCGTCACCGACAGCAGGCGGCTCTTGTCGGTCCCAGCCAGGTCGAGCAGTCGCTCGATATTGGCCAGTGTCTCGCGCGTCTGCTGTTCGATACCGGCACTCATGTCGTCGCCGACCTGCCCTGCCAGGTAAACGGTGCCGTTGTGCACGACAACCTGACTCATGCGGTCATTGGTGAGCTGGCGCTGGATTGCCATGTTTCGCGGACTCCTGGGGTTTGCTGCCATAACGGGAAATATCGAGGCCTTCGGCGCTGATCTGTGGCTTTTTCTTTGCCATCAGGTCCGCGAGAAGGCGACCGGAACCACAGGCCATGGTCCAACCGAGGGTGCCGTGGCCGGTGTTCAGGAACAGGTTCTTGAACGGTGTTGCCCCAACGATCGGCGTGCCGTCCGGAGTGGTCGGGCGCAGGCCGGTCCAGAAACTGGCCTGGGCCAAATCGCCGCCCTGAGGATAAAGGTCGTTGACGATCATCTCCAGGGTTTCGCGCCGGCGCGGGTTGAGCGAGAGGTCAAAACCGGCGATTTCCGCCATGCCGCCAACGCGGATACGGTTGTCGAACCGGGTGATCGCGACCTTGTAGGTTTCGTCGAGGATGGTTGAAGTCGGTGCCATCGCTGGGTTGGCGATCGGTACGGTCAGTGAGTAACCCTTGAGCGGATACACCGGCGCACGGATACCCAGCGGCTTGAGCAGTTGCGGCGAGTAGCTGCCAAGCGCCAGGACATAACGGTCGGCGGTTTCCAGCTTGCCATCGATCCACACGCCATTGATTCGGTCGCCGGCGAAATCCAGGCGCTCGATATTCTGGTCGAAACGAAATTGCACCCCGAGCTTCACGGCCATTTCCGCCAGGCGAGTGGTGAACATCTGGCAATCACCGGTCTGGTCATTTGGCAGGCGCAGGGCACCGGCAAGGATATCAGTGACATTCGCCAGGGCCGGTTCGACGCGGGCGATGCCTTCGCGATCGAGGACTTCGAACGGTACGCCGGATTCCTTCAGAACAGCGATGTCCTTGGCCGCGCCATCGAGCTGGGCCTGGGTGCGGAACAGTTGGGTAGTGCCCAGGCTGCGGCCTTCGTAGGCGATGCCGGTTTCGGCGCGCAGTTCATCGAGGCAGTCACGGCTGTACTCGGAAAGCCGGACCATGCGCTCCTTGTTGATGGCATAGCGGCTCGCGGTGCAATTGCGCAGCATCTGCGCCATCCACAAATATTGATCGATGTCGGCAGTGGCCTTGATCGCCAGCGGCGCGTGGCGTTGCAGCAGCCACTTGATCGCCTTGAGCGGCACGCCCGGCGCGGCCCACGGCGAGGCGTAACCCGGCGATACCTGGCCGGCGTTGGCGAAACTGGTTTCCATGGCAGGCGCCGGCTGACGGTCGACCACCACCACTTCAAACCCGGCACGAGCCAGATAATAAGCACTGACGGTACCGATGACGCCGCTACCCAAGACCAGAACGCGCATGTTGAAACCCTCATCGCGGATAACCGCTGACGTTTGTTGTACAAACCTTAGATGCGCGCAGTGTAAAAAAGATCAGCCAGTGCTTTTCACTATATAAATGCCTATATTTGGCGAGAATTCTCGGCAAAAACCCTTTTCACGGAGGCGCATCACCTGTGCGTACCAACACTCAGACCAAACGCGAGCTGGACAAGATCGACCGCAACATCCTGCGCATCCTTCAGGCGGATGGGCGAATCTCGTTCACCGAACTGGGCGAAAAGGTCGGCCTCTCCACCACGCCGTGCACGGAGCGGGTGCGACGGCTGGAGCGCGAAGGCATCATCATGGGCTACAACGCCCGGCTCAATCCGCAACACTTGAAGGGTAGCCTGCTGGTGTTTGTCGAGATCAGCCTCGATTACAAGTCCGGCGATACCTTCGAAGAATTCCGACGCGCCGTGCTGAAATTGCCTCATGTGCTCGAATGTCACCTGGTGTCGGGGGACTTCGACTATCTGGTGAAGGCGCGGATTTCCGAGATGGCCTCGTACCGCAAGCTGCTGGGCGACATCCTGCTCAAGCTGCCCCACGTGCGTGAGTCCAAGAGCTACATCGTGATGGAAGAAGTGAAAGAGAGCCTGAACCTGCCGATTCCGGATTGACGGTTGGCTTCAGACCGCCTTCGCGAGCAGGCTCGCTCCCAC
>NZ_JAOSHO010000014.1 GCF_025917275.1 Pseudomonas agronomica
CTGATGGTGCTGGAAGCCCTCTGGCTGTGGCGAAAGCGTCAAGTCTACCGGGACGTCTACCGGTTCTGGCTGAAGATATTCGCCTTGACGGTCGCGGTGGGCACGGCATCCGGGCTGGTCATGGAGTTCGAGTTCGGCACTAACTGGAGCGCGCTGGCCAGCCGGGCAGGGGGCATTCTAGGCCCCCTGATGTTCTATGAAGTCATGGTCGCGTTTTTCCTGGAGGCAGGCTTCATCGGAGTCATGCTGTTTGGCATGAACAAAGTGGGGCCGCGCCTGCATTTCCTGTCCACGTGCGCGGTGGCCGTCGGCTCGTTGTTCAGTGCATTCTGGATCTTGTCCGCCAATTCCTGGATGCACACCCCGGCGGGATTCAGCATTGCCAGCGACGGCCGGTTCGTACCCGAGGACTGGCTGCAGATCATCTTCAATCCGTCTTTTCCCTACCGCATGGCACACATGAGCATCGCCGCGTTTCTCGGCACGGCGATGCTGGTGGGCGGCGCGGGTGCGTGGCACCTGCTGCGCGATAACACCCATGCGCCTGCGCGGGTGATGTTTTCAATGGCACTGTGGATGGCGGCGCTGGTCGGGCCTGTCCAGCTCGTCGCGGGGGACTTGCACGGTGAAAATACCCGGGACCATCAACCGCAGAAGTTGGCCGCCATGGAAGGTTCCTGGCGACGTCCGGAAGCGGGCCAGGGGGAACCGCTCAGGCTGTTTGCGATACCTGACCAAGCCAACCGCAGGAATGATTTCGAGCTGGCGATCCCCCACCTTGGCTCGCTTTATCTGCGCCACGACTGGACCGGCACCATCCAGAGCCTCGATGAATTCGCGCCGGAGGACATTCCGCCAGTGGCCGTTGTCTTTTTCGCGTTTCGTATCATGGTGGGCATCGGCTTGCTGATCGTGGCAATGGGCGTCGCCAGTCTCTGTCTGCGTTGGCGCGGTGGTCTGTTCGAGTGTCGATGGTTGATGCGCTGCGCGGTGCTCATGGCCCCGGCCGGGTTCATAGCCATGGTTTGCGGATGGATCGTCACCGAAGTCGGGCGCCAGCCATTCACCATCTATGGATTGATGCGCACCGTTCACAGCCACTCGCAGCAGCCGCTCTCATTCGTCGCGGGCAGCACGCTCGCCCTCGTGATCCTGTACCTGCTGGTTTTCGGCCTGGGGCTTTTTTATCTGCTGCGTGCGATCAACCGGCTGCCGGCTAAATCAACGGATGCCAACGATCCAGACAGCGCCACGCAGGGGCAATCGTGATGTTCATCGCTGAAGCGCTGTTGCCCGATCTGTCGGCCGCTGCAATTGCCTTTACCATCATCACCTACGTGATTCTGGACGGCACCGACCTGGGCGTCGGGATTCTCTTCGCCACCCGTCATGATCCCGATGAAAAGCAGATCATGGTCAACTCCATCCTGCCGATCTGGGACGGCAATGAAACCTGGCTGGTGCTCGGTGGCGGCGGTTTGCTCGCGCTGTTCCCGGTGATTTACAGCGTCATGTTTTCCGCGCTGTATATCCCGGTCATTGCGATGCTGTTGGCATTGATTGTCAGGGCAGTCGCGTTGGAGTTTCGGGCCGACGCGTCTGCACGGATGAAGCGCTGGCTCGACATCAACCTCGTGACCGGCTCGTTGATCGCAACGTTTTGCCAAGGCGTCATCATGGGCTCTGTGGTGCAGGGCATCGATCAACAGGAGGGGAAGTTCGCGGGGAGCGGTTGGGAATGGCTGAGCGCATTTCCACTGGCGTGTGGCGTGGTGCTGGTGGTTGGCTACGCGCTGCTTGGCAGTTGCTGGCTGTACTGGCGAACCGAGGGCGCACTGCAAGCGGCGGCCAGACGGCAGGCGCGTAGGCTGGGGTGGCTGACACTGGCAGGCGTCGCAATCATTGTGGCGTGGACCAGCTTGTTGGCGCCGTTCTACCGAGAACACCTTCTGCAGTCGAACCTGAGCCTGGCGCTTCTACTTGTTCAGGGGGCGTTGCTGATCGGGTTTTACCGGGCTTTTTCCAGTCGCTTCCATTTCCTTCCGTTGTTTGCGGTGTTGGGATGGTTTGGCACGGCGTTCGTGGCTGCAATCATTGCCCTCTATCCCCTGATCCTGCCGCCGTCGCTGGCGATCGGCCAAGCGTCCGCTCCCGCCTCGAGCCAGGGTTTCATGCTGGTGGGGTTCGCGGTTTTGGTGCCGGTCACGCTGGCCTACAACACGTGGGGGTTCTGGGTGTTTCGGGGGAAGGTCAAGGCTGAATCACCGCAGCAGTAGTCAGTTGATTTTGGCTTGAGGTCCAGCATGTTGAGAGCGTTCAGCAGCCCCGGTTGGTGGCTGCCGTTGATGATGAGCTCTTTTTCAGGGCTTGGTCTTGCCGAGTTGCTTGCCCGTCTCAGTGACGATAGCTTGGAGACCCAGCTCGTTAATCTTCTTCCAGTCGCTGTCTGTGGCCAGTTGCATGCTGTCACGAGTGTTGGTTGTCACTTCCAGCGGCACGGTGCCTGGCGCTTCGATTTTCAGATGGGCTTTGTTGTTCACGGCCACGGTGAACGCGCCAGGAGAGAACCACGACCAGTATTCGATGATGTGCACATTGACCGGTATAGCGCTCGGCGTTGGCGTGGTCACGATTTGATAGCCAGCCTGCTGATAAGCTGTGGCCACAGCATTACCTACCAGTTGTGACACGGTCCGGCCCGAAGGAAGCACCACATCACCAAGCCCTTTACCAAAACCGTTGCGTTTGCGACCGATGGCTCGCTCGGTGACGCTGGTGTCATTTACTTCATCGTTTTTCAGCGAAGGAATATCAGCGCTGCGTGGCTTGATTTCGAATACCCGTTCATCCAATGCATTGATGTAAACCTGCTGGCCTTGGCCTGAAGCGGCCACTTGCGGTACCGGGCCGGTTACATCTACCTCGGAACGGTTGGTCACGCATCCTGCGAGTGAAGCGAGAACGATAGCTGCGGCGGTGGTTCTGAAATACGACATGAATGCTCCTCTGCGGTGGGGTCTTCCTTGGGCCCTGGCCGTTTTCGGGCGCCAGGGCATAAGAGTCTTGCGGTTTGCGAGATGGTTGAGCGCGCTGCGCTACAGGCTATCCGGATCGCCGAAAAACATTTTGACTGGGCTCTAGGAAGGCGTTTCAGGTCGATAATGCTGTTATTTGCCCCCACTTTTGCCCCCAATCGCATTGAATGTGCGAGTGATCTTGAATGGTGACCTGCGACTGTCTCCAGTATGGCAGTCGCTGGTATTCGGTGCGCCTTCGCGTTCTTTTGGCACGCAAGCTAAAGCGGCATTCCCGAACAACGCAATAAGCGTGAGCAGGGATCTTTATTTGATCAGAAACATGCTGGTTTTTATGCTTGCTTCTCAGTCAATCTTGATTGCTTCGTGAAATATTTCTGCATAAAGCCGAGCGACGGTAGGTGTGAGGTTGTGTACTGAAGGAATCAGAAAATTGGAGTGGGGTGCGAGTCGCTTTGCGTAGATAACTTCGTACACCCTGCGCACGATTCCTGGCTCTGTTTCCTCTTGGTCGAAGCCAGGCATTATTCCTACGGCTTTGTAACCCGCATGCTCCAATGCTTGTTGCATATACGGAGCGCGGGTTGTCGCCATACCATAGATCAAGCCGGCGCCCATGAACCTTCCCATTTTTTCTCCGAGGTCTTGGGCAGCTACGGCCAGTTTGGTTTGTCTATGATGTTTGGCTACCGCGCCCACTCGCCCGAAGATGACATCAGCGCCGTCAATTTTTTCCCACGTTGCTATCGCGACGATTTCATGATTCTGGCGGACCACGATAGCGAACATTCCCCGCTCTAGGTCGTTTTCGAGCACTACGTTGTCTTCATAAAATTGCTGGTTCACAAAAGGGCTCCCTAACCCCACCCTTATGGAGGGGAACCACGTCTGGAAAAAAATTATCGCTACATCGATCTCCTCGCGTTTCAGGTAATCCCATGTGTAGCCAGAGGGTAAAACAGTGAAACTGCGAATTTGATCGATCGTTGGCCATTTCATGCGGTTCTGCTCGTCTTGATTGTCTAATTGCCTTCAGGAATCGGTCGGAGAAGGGGCTTATTCAGTCGCGTCTCTATCGAGTTGTCTGCGATCTATCGGCAATTCCAGGGCGTCTAGTGGAGGTAGGCGGCGGGTTAGACGGCGGTATTTTCAGGTTTGAGGACAGCGCCCTTGCATAATCCTGGGGCATGCCTGGCCGCAAATTGTCTGTGGCGGTCGACCACTTCACCGATGACAAACTGCATCAGCTTCTGGACGAAGGCCGTATCGAGTTTGGCCTCTTGGGCGAGGGCTGTCAGGCGTTCGTATTGAAGCAGCTCTCTGTTCTTGTCTACCGCAGGCAATTGATGTCGGGCTTTAAGCAAACCGACCTCATCAGTACAGCGGAATCGTTCAGCAAGCATGTGGATGAGCGCGGCGTCGATATTGTCGATGGTTTGTCTGAATGCAGAGAGTTGACGCGTGATGTCGGAATTTTCCATGGATAACCTCGTGGCAGTTGTTCTATGGGGCTTGTCTGTACCCATCCTTGGTCCCTTCATGATTGGACGGAGAGCCTGAGCCGGCGCTTTACGCGGGATCGGGCATGCTCAACGATTTCTCCAGCCACTGCGTGACTACCTTGAAAGCCGAATCTGAATTGCGTTCATAAATCAATCCGTGGCCGTTGCCGTGAATACCGAGCGCCGGTAGATCCAGGTGGTGAATGTTGGCACCGGCATTTCGCAGGAAAGGGACGATGGTGGATGCGTAAGCAGCAAACGCTGATGTCTCACCTGTCACCAGCGCTACCGGAACGCCCTGCAACCCGGGAATTTTCAGGGTTGATGGTTCTGCTGTGCGGACTTGCTCCGCCGTCTTGCGAGGCGGATCAAAAGTCAAAGGAGCGGCGGTCAGTCCCCATTCGAGGCTACCTATACCCGGCGTGTGGCCAAATACCGGCCCCATAGGTTCCACCGCCACAATCCCTGCGATCAGGTCGGGTCGACGATCGGCGACCAACCAGCCACTGGGCCCGGAAGCGGAATGCGTAACGATGATGGCCTTACCGATTCTGTCGAGCAGTTCGGCCAGTCGATCCGCGTCCAGGTTCTGCGAAGTTCCGAGGTCGGCCGGCATAGGACCGTAGGCTGCAATGAAGGCGTCAAACGCTGCTTCGTCATCCAGCTCAAACGGCCATTGTGTTTCTCCGCCTCCCTCTGGGAAGTAAACTTCGCGGGCGCGCTCATAGGAAAACGCTGGACCCATCGGTCCCATGATGTCGGGGTGATACGGCGATCGCCCGTGGCCGGGTCTGTCGACGCGAAAGACTACGAAGCCTGCTTCGACGAACCGCTGGGCCCAGCCCGGGCGACCATCGGGTGTATCCAGCCATTCAGTGCCTTGCAGCGTGCCTCCATGCACCAGCACTACAGGATAGGGTTGAGTGATGTGCTCGGGGGACTCCCAGGCTACGTACATCGGACCTTTCTGAAAGCTTTTACCGTTCTGGGTAACGCGGGCTCCGGTCACCCAGAAGTTGCCACGCCGCGTACGTTTTATCGGTGCGCTTCGCCAGGGTTGCTGGGCATGATCGGTTGATTGGGTAACTATCTGCGTAGCGAAAACCGACCAGTCCTTGTGCCCATCTCCTCGGGCTACTGCGGATGTCATTTTCGATCGCACGGCATCGGCTGCAGGCAGTTCCAGGCGCTTGAGACGTGCCGCATCAATAGCCAGATTTATATCCTTGAGGCCAAGAGACAGTTTGAAACCCGGTTCAAAACGTCTGTGCACGATGTTCTGCCCATAGCGCTGGTAACCAGGGCCGGTGAACAGAGTCTGGGTCATGAGGTTGAGGAACATCGAGGGGCTCAGTCCATGGCGTTGAACAAGTTCTGTTGCTTCGCCCAGCGACTGGATGGCTTGAGTGATCATCATGTTGCCGGCGATTTTCGCGATACACGCCAGTTCAGGTTGATCGCCCAAATACCAGGTCTTTTTCCCGAGTAGGTCAAACAGCGGTTGGACCCTCGAGACAGCTACCTGCGATCCGGCCGCAAGGATATTCAACTCGCCATTTGCCGCCACGGCAGGCACACCGAAAACCGGCGCCGCGATCAATTCAATGCCGATTGCATCATGTATGCCCTGCAACTCCACCATGATCGAAGGCGACAAAGTCGACATCACGATATGCACGCAAGCCCTGTCTGCGTTTTCCAGGGCTGCGCTGGACAGCAGCACCTCCCTGACGGCGGCATCATCGGCAAGCATGTTGATGACGACCTCTTGCTGAAATGCCGAGGACGGTGATTCGAGAACGCTTACTCCCTCAAGATCCATCATCGCAGCGTGACTACGGTTCCATGCCGATACGTGATGGCCGGCCCGGATGAGCAACGGAATGATCGCTCTGGCCATGCTTCCCACACCGATAAAGCCAATCTTCATGTTCAATCCCCCGGTTGGTGTTTCGACGAAGGTGTATGCAGCGAAGTATGTCGGGCCTGGGATTGCTACGGCAGTGCCATTGCTGCACTCTCAATGTTCATTTTTGTACGGGGTAAAGCATGGACTGGAGTGATGTGCGGGTCTTTCTTGCGATTGCCCGCAGCGGGTCATTGGGCGCTGCCGCCAAGCTATTGGGTGTTAGCCATCCGACCGTGGGGCGGCGCTTGCAGGTGTTTGAGCAGTCCAGTGGCCAGCCCATTTTCCTGCGTACCACCCAAGGTCTGGTACTGACTGACAGCGGAGAGAAGCTGCTCAGCCTGGCGCAGGAAATGGAGCAAAGTGCGTTGGGCATCGAAAGGCGCCTGGCGGGGGACAGCGCGCAGCCGGAAGGCGTGTTGCGTATTTCCTGCGCTGACTGGTTCGCCTGTTATGTGCTGGCTCCGGTGCTGGCCGAACTGGGGCGACGTTATCCGTTGATCGTGCCTGAGGTGATTGCCGGACATCGATTGTTCGACCTGGCTCGTCGCGACGCCGATATCGCGTTTCGAATTGTCCCTTTCACCGAACCCGATATCGTGCACCGCAAGCTGATCGCCCTGAGCTATGGGTTATACACGGCCGTCGGATCTGCTGATCCGGAGCCACAGGGCGAAGGGGGTGGTTTGATTACCATGAGTGTTGCCCAGTCTCATTATCCCGATGTGCAGTGGCTGCAGCAGCGTTACCCTCTGGCGCGTACCGTGTTCACCAGTAGCAGCCGCACGATCCAGGCGCAAATGTGCGCGCAAGGGCAAGGCGTCGCGGTATTGCCTCGCGCCCTGGGCGACCGGTTGACGGCGCTGCGGCTTATTGACTCTGATGAACCGCCACCGGGCCGGGACATATGGATGGGCTACCACCAGGACATGCGCCAGATGGACAGTCTGCGTGCGCTTGCCGACCTGGCCTCCGTCATGATCGGCACTCAGGCAGACGATTGACTCACTCTGCCGGGTGCATGGCCGCCGTTTGCAGCTCTGCAGCAGGTTGGCGCGCCAGGCTCAGGCTCAGTCCTGCGCCTACCGCCAGGCATGCGGCGATGCAGAGGATCGAGACGGTGAAGGCGTGGGTGATGGCCGCCGCGTCCGTGTTCGTGCCCAGAAGCGTGTAAAAAATGCCGCCGATGATCGCCACGCTCAGTGACGTGCTGATTTGCAGGGTGGAACTGGTGATGCCCGCAATCATCCCGGAATACGCCGGTACCACGCGTCCTGTGATCATGCGCATCAATGTCGGAAGGGCCAGTCCTTGTCCGAAGCCGATCAGAAAGAGGATCACGGCAAGGGACAGCGCAGAGGGCGTGACGGCCGTCGGTGTGTGCGCCACGAGCCAGGCCAACAGCACGAACCCCAGCACTTCGAGTGCCATTCCGAAGGGATTCACATAAGACCCCAGCCAACGCCGGAACTGATGGGTGGCGAGCGGTCCCAGCAAGAAGCCAGCGCCGAATGGAAGAAAGACCAGACCTGCACTGAGCGGGCTCGCATGCAGTGCTCCCTGTAAATAAATGGAAAACAGCAGGAAGAACACGCCGATCGCGTAGAAGGTCAGTGCGACGAGCAATGCCCGGCCCAGCCCGGGTGCACGCAGTGCAGCAGGGTTGAGCAACGGAGCGCCTTGCGCTTGATACAAACGGGCTTCGTAGCGCCAGAACAGCCAGGCCAGCAGTGGCACCGCCGCAAGCGACAGCCAGGCCCACAATGGCCAGCCCGCTTCACGCCCCTCAATCAGTGGAACGATCAGAGCCGCAAGCGTCACCATGGATAGGACCGTTCCGCCCAGATCCAGCTTGCTGGTCTGTTGCGCGCGGGTTTCCTTGACTACGGGGATGGCGATCAGAATGACCAGCAATGCAATCGGTAAATTCACCAGAAATATCGCCCGCCAGCCCAAGTTCATCAGGTTGAGCGATATCAATATTCCGCCAAGTGCCTGGCCGACAACCGAGGCCAGACCAAAGGCCGCGCCATACAGGCTCAGCGCCAAGGGCTTTTCGGACTCTGGGAATATCGCCTGAACTGACGCGAGTGCCTGAGGGGCCATGATGGCTGCCGTCACGCCTTGCAGCGAACGTCCGGCGATCAACACCCAGGGTGACTCGGCGACACCGCAGATCAGTGAGGCAATGGCAAAGCCAATCAGGCCAACGAAGAACATTCTCATGCGGCCAAAGATGTCTCCAAGTCGTCCGCCGGTGATCAGTGTCACGGCATAAAGCGCCGCATATGAGGAGATGATCAACTGTTCGGAGGAGGCGGCCGTGCCCAGCGATTGCTGGATTGAGGGCAGCGCTACGTTGACGATGAAAAAATCCAGCGGCGGCAAGAATGCACCGACCAACAAGATGGCGAACATCAGCCAGCGCCGCGGTTCAGGGAGGGCTACTTTTTTCTGAGGCATAAGGTCTCCTTTCTGGAACCCTTCGGTGCCAGAATATTCTCGATTGCGGGTCATGTTCTGAATCAGCTGGCTCCAATCTAAACGATCGAACCTTCGCTTACGCCTCACATAATTGAACGACCAATGTTCATTTATGGCAGTGCCGCTCAGACCCTGATTCCTCTCAAAATGGCCGCACTGTGGTTTCAGTCGAGCCACACAGCCGAGACTGGGGAGTCAGATATGTCAGGTAAATTCGCTAATCAGATTGCAGTCGTCACCGGTGCATCCACCGGGATCGGGTTTGCGATTGCACAGGGCTTGATTGCCGAGGGGGCGAAACGTGTTTACATCACTGGGCGTTCTGCAGCCACGCTGGAAGCGGCGGTGGCCAAGCTCGGCGATAGAGCGATCGCGGTCACTTCCGATGTCGCGCGCCAGGCTGATCTGGACAAGCTCAAGGCCACGATTGAGGCCCGTAACGATCAGTTGGACTCAGTGTTTGCCAACGCGGGTATCTGCGAAAAAAACCCGTTGGGCGAGACCACCGAAGCGGCTTACTTCAACATGTTCGACATTAACGTGAAGGGCGTCTTTTTTACTGTGCAGACGTTGATGCCTTTGCTGAAAAATGGTGCTTCGATCGTGCTGACGGCTTCTATCTGCTCCAGCAATGGGATGGAAGGGCTGAGCCTCTACAACGCATCCAAGGCTGCAGTGCGATCCTTCGCAAGGACTTGGGCCAACGAACTCAAAGGTCGCAAGATTCGAGCGAATGTCCTGAGCCCAGGCTTCACCCGTACCCCTCTGATGGATAACGGCTTGAAGATGAGCGAAAGCGACATTGTCGCGCTGCGCCAACATGTCGAGCAGATCACGCCGCTGGGGTATATGGCCCAGCCAGAAGAAATCGCCTCGTCGGCGCTGTTCCTTGCATCCATCGATGCGAAATATGTCAACGGTGTGGAGCTGATGGTCGACGGCGGCCTGTCGCAGATCTGAACACTCGCTCAACCGTAACGCAGCCCTCGCAGAGGGTTGCCTTCGTCGCTTTTGCGAAGCCTCAGCAGGACACCTCATCATGAACATTGAAGAACTGACCACCCGACTGGACGCCCTGGAAAGTCGCGCCGCCATCGAGTCGCTGATCAGCGCCTACGCCAATGCCTTCGACCGCATCGACGCGTCGCTTCTGAGCGCGATCTGGCACGAAGAATCGACACTCGATCTACCGGGTTTCGGCCAGGCCGGAAACCGTGACGAAATCCTGGCGATGGCGCAAAACAGCTGGCGCCAGATGCCACATATGCACCACTGGATGGCCAACCCGCTGCTCCAAATCGAGGGTGACAGCGCGGTGGGTACGGTGGCTGCGGATTGCCTGTTCCATGACATTGAAAAAGGTCCGGTGCAAGTCAGCGGGTTGTACCACGACAGGTTTGAACGTCGGGACGGAAAATGGGCGTTCTTGTCACGTCGTTTTGAACTGCATTTCCTGACCCCCTTGAAAGATTGGGTACCCATATCGGGTGATGAAAAGTACGTAGTGGAGCAACATCAGAGCCGGAGCACGCTTTCAAAGGGATAACGTGCTTGCATGATGTTCAGTGAAGGCGCGAACGACAAACGCTGCCCGCTGATGTCGTTCAAGCTGCAGGGAATGACAGCGAAAAACGGATAGTTCCGGGTTTCGGCTGTTCGACACGTACGTGTCCCCCATGCAACTGCATGATTGCCACGACGATGGCGAGGCCAAGGCCGTAGGAGTCGGAGTTCTGGTGGCGAGACGCATCGCCGCGGTAAAAGCGGTCGAAGAGTTTACCCAGGGTTTCATCGCTCAGCACGGGCCCTTGGTTCTCGACCTCAATCCGGGCACCGCCGTTGGTTTGCGTCACCCGCATCAGAATCTCGGTGCCCTCGTAGGCATAGCGAATCGCGTTCGCCACCAGGTTGCTCAAGGCTCTGCGCAGCAGCAAGGGGTCGGCGAGCACGTTGCCATCGCCTGTTATCTGGAAGCTCATTTGCCGCTCTTCGGCCAAACCTTCAAAATATTCGGCAATGCGCTGTGATTCGTCATGCAGCGATAGCTTTTGGCGCTCCACCACTGCTTGCGCTTCATCGGCGCGCGCAAGGAACAGAATGCTTTCGACGATGCGCGAGATCCGTTCGAGCTCCTCAAGGTTCGAAGCGATCAGTGCCTGATAGTCGTCCTCGCTGCGGCGTTGGCGAAGGGCGACCTGGCAATGCCCCATCAGCGATCCCACCGGCGTGCGGATTTCATGGGCAAGGTCGGCGGAAAACTGCGTCAACCGCTGATAACCCTGGGCAAGGCGATCGAGCATCGCGTTGTAGGCGTCACTCAGCTGTTGCAGTTCAACCGGCGTATCGGCGCTGTCCATGCGGCTGTGCAGACGCTCGGGCGTTATGGCTGCCGCATGGGCGGCCATTTTGCGCAACGGGCGCAGCCCTCGACGCAGTACCAGGTAACCCAGCAACGCGGTTGCCAGAAAGGCGAGGGCAACGGCTAGATAGATACGCTCGCGATACGCCGCGAGCATAGCCATTTCCTTGCCCATGAGGTGCGCGGCGGTCAGTCGGACTTCACGTCCACCCGACGTCGTGACGACGGTCGCGGCGCGCAGCATTGTCCCCGAATCGGTCACGCCGCTGCGCAGGTCACTGACGCTCAGCTTTGTATCCTGGCCGATCACCGGCAGTTCAGGCAGCGTGACGTTGAGTGGATTGACCTGGATTACCGGTGGCTGCCCCGGCTCTTCAATGATGAAGATGTCGTCTTCACTGTCGAGCATGTTCTTGAAAATCTGCGGGCTGTCGCGCAGCTTTTCGATGGCGAGCTCGTAGTGCAGCAGCTTGCGGAAATGCTCCAGACGGCCCATGACTGCATGATCGCTGTATACCAATACCGAGGCTTTCATGGTCTGATACAGATAAACGCCTGCGCCGGCTACGGCCAGCATCGCTACCATGGAAAACGCCATGGTCGATCGCAGGGTTAGAGAGGGTTGGCGTCGGGACCGCATGGCCTCACCTCGCAGACATAGCCGATACCGCGAATGGTATGGATCAGTTTATTCGGGTAGGACTGGTCGACCTTGCTGCGCAGGCGCTTGACCGCGACGTCCACCACGTTGGTATCACTGTCGAAATTCATGTCCCAGACTTCCGAAGCGATCTGTGTCCTTGACAGCACATCGCCTGTCCGGCGCAGAAACAGATGCAGAAGGGCGAACTCCTTGTTGGTCAACACGATTACCTGCTGTTGGCGAGTAACGCGACGGCGCACCAGATCCAGCTCCAGGTCGGCGAGGTGAAAATGGTCGGCTTCGCGCACCACACCGCGACGCAAAATGGTGCGGATGCGTAACAGCAATTCGGTAAACGAAAAAGGTTTGACCAGGTAATCATCGGCGCCCAGTTCCAGGCCGCGAATGCGGTCATGCAATTGGTCGCGCGCGGTGAGGAACAGCACGGGTACGTCTTGTCTGGCGCGCAAGAGCTCAATGATCTGAAACCCGTCAATCCCGGGCAACATCACGTCCAGCACGATCAGGTCGTACATTGTATGCAAGGCCATGTGCAGGCCGTCGGCACCATGCTGGGTCCAGTCGACGTTGTAACCGGACTCGCCGAGCCCCTTTTTGAGGTACTCACCTGTTTTGGTGTCATCTTCGATCAGCAGGATATGCATCGTGAGGCGCGCTCGGGTCTCTTCATGACGGGATTCAACCCGCGACATCGGTATCTCGGTTGTGCAGTGTAACGAGATGAGCCGGCGCAGTTGGTTACATTTCTGTCATTCATTGGGATGGGCTGGCGAATGACAAAAATGTCATTCGGCGGTCATCGTGACGTCCCGGTCTGCGGTCGAGGATGGCGGCACATCTACCAGTGAGGAATCGTCGCCATGCAACTCAAACACGCCCTGTCTACCACGTTCGGTTTGTTGATGTTCAGTGCTGCCGTCATTGCCACCGCGGCCGACATGCCGGTGATCAAACCGCTGCGTGGCACGGTGGAAAGCGTCAGCAACAATACTCTGACATTCACTGTCCGCTCCGGCGCTCAGCAGACTATCGGACTGACAGACAAGACCGGTATCAACCGGGTATCGAAGGCCAATATCGACTCGATCAAATCCGACAGCTTCATTGGCTCGGCGGCCATCCCGCAGGCCAACGGAACATTGAAGGCGCTCGAGGTCACGGTATTCGACGCCAGCCTCAAGGGTAGCGGTGAAGGTCATTATGGCTGGCAGAACGCGGATGGCAGCACAGGCACCATGACCAACGGTACCGTGGGGAAACTGTCCAAAGCTGACGGCCGCACATTGACCGTCAACTACAAGGGTGGCGAGAAACAAATCGTCGTACCGGATGACGTGCCAATCGCCTACGTCGAGCCAGGCAAAGCCGATGAACTGGTCAAAGGTACGAAAATTGTCGTGTTCCCGGCCGCAGATGGAACCACCGCGCGCGGCATTGCGGTTGGCAAGGATGGCTTCCAACCACCGATGTAATCACCTGAAAAGGCTGGGGCGCTGCCGTCTGGCAACGCTCCGCTACATGGATGGCTTTCAAGGGGAAACACGTGAGACAGAAAAAGCTTCATCCCTGGCCGGTTCGCCTCACCCACTGGCTCAACGCCGTTTGCATGGTCTGCATGTTCATGAGCGGTTGGGCCATTTACAACGCCTCGCCACTGCTCAGCTTCAGGTTCCCGGTGGCGTTGACCGTGGGCGGATGGCTGGGCGGGGCGCTGGCCTGGCATTTCGCATTCATGTGGCTGCTGCTGATCAACGGCGCGATCTATGTGCTGTATGGATTCTTCAGTCGTCACTTCAAACGTGAGTTGCTGCCCATCGGGCTTGCCGCGTTGAAGCATGATTTTACGGACGCTTTGCACTTACGGCTGGTGCATGAAAAGGGCATCTATAACGCAGTGCAGCGTCTGATGTACTGGATGGTGCTGGCGGCAGGCGCACTCGTCGTCATCTCGGGCGTAGCGATCTGGAAACCCATTCAACTTCAAGAGTTGGTGGCGCTGCTGGGCGGCTATGACATTGCACGTTATGTACATT
The DNA here is from genome assembly GCF_025917275.1 of Pseudomonas agronomica. Classification (GTDB taxonomy): domain Bacteria; phylum Pseudomonadota; class Gammaproteobacteria; order Pseudomonadales; family Pseudomonadaceae; genus Aquipseudomonas; species Aquipseudomonas agronomica. The sequence continues at coordinate 13,984 of NZ_JAOSHO010000014.1, forward strand.
TCGGGGCGATGGCGATGATTGCTGCATTCGTCGTGCTTCATCTGGCCTTGGTGATTTTGGTACCGAAAACCCTGCTGCCAATGATTACGGGTGGAGTGCGGTCTCTTGAGGCCGGGGAAAATGACCATGACTGAACTTAAAAAAACTGTTCAGCGCATCAGGCTTGAACCTGCGCAACAGCTAGAACTGGAGAACATTCAGCGCCGGCATTTCCTTCGTGCCGGCTTGACCGTGGGCGCGATGTCGATGTTGACCGGTTGCAACCTGCAGGACGGCGATCAGGTCGACAAGGTTCTTTGGGCCATGTCGCGTTGGAACGATCGGGTCCAGGCCTGGCTGTTCAGCGGACATAAACTGGCGCCGACCTTCACCAGCGCGCAGATCACCACGCCATTTCCGTTCAACGCATTCTATGGTCAGGACGATATCCCTGAAGTGGACTTGGCGAGTTACTCGCTGGCTGTCTCCGGCCGGGTCACGGACAAGGCACCCTGGACACTCGAAAGCTTACGCAAGCTGCCGCAACGTAGCGATATAACCCGTTTGATCTGTGTTGAAGGCTGGAGCGCCATCGGGCAATGGGGAGGCGTACCGCTCAAAACCTTCCTGGAACACATCGGGGCCGACACTACGGCGAAATTTGTCGGTTTCAAATGTGCTGATCGTTATTACTCCAGTCTGGACATGCCAACAGCCTTGCACCCACAAACACTGCTGGCACTGGATTACGCTGACGTTGCATTGCCGCCCGAGTACGGCTATCCCCTCAGGGTTCGAGTACCCACCAAGCTGGGCTTCAAAAACCCCAAGCATGTTGTCGAGATTTTCGTAAGCAACGACAACCCGGGCGGGTATTGGGAAGACCAGGGATACAACTGGTTCAGCGGGATCTGATGAGGCAAAAACCAAAACAATAGACATTCGATTTGCAAACTGCTTCCGACGCATACGACCGAATCAGTTTTCTATTGGATGCGCGTTCGCTCCCCATCTCATTCGCGCGACTAGTCACTCTTGACCCCAATGGTCAGGCAGGTCGAGGTGGCGCAGTTGCGTTCTGGTAGTGCATAGCAATGCCAGGAGCATCGGAGTTAGTGATGACATCAGTCTGGTATGAGGTGCTTTATGACCGGTATTTCTGCCGTACCGCCAGGTCCAACCGTGTTGCCGACATCAGAAAACAAAATGCGAGCTCCTACCAATGGAGCGGATTTCCGCTCCCACTTGCAGGCTCAGTCCAGGTCACATGTGCAGCAGCCGGATACAACGAGCGCACACGTGCTATCGGACTCGACCACGACCTTGTCACGCCGACCGGAGATGGACGCAATGCTTCAAATGTTGGCATGGCGCAAGCGTACGGTGAGCGCTCCGAGCAGACCAGGTCGATCAGTGCCAGGTACGCGAGCCAGTGGCCTGGATATTGCGGACTTCAACTTCCCCGTTCGAGGCGTTTTGGCTAGCAGTGTGATCACCCAACAGAGCTGCCTGAATGAAGCGGGTAGGCCGCTCTACTTGAAGTCTTTTGATGACCGGACCGAGTGTGGCGAAGAAAGCGAACTCTCCTCTGACATTATCTTCGGAGGCGGGCTGAATGCCTTCGCGATCGCAGTGGCTCTGTCCGCAACAACCTTCACCTGGATACCGATTGAGATTGTTCGAGCGCCACTACGATCGCCCAATATTCGGATTTTGCGCCGTCGCAAGTCTTCTTCAGCCGAGAGCCATCTTTTCGACCAGTCAGATTCAGAGAAAGGGGAACGGACGGCTCTCGATAGTTCTTTCGTCGCGGGCTAGGATTTCCAGGGGCAATGCAGCTACGGCGATTTCGATAGGTCTCTGATTATCCTACCCCATCGGAGGAAGCAGGCGGCTGGTCGACTGTTCAGATTCCGCGTAGGTGTGCGCCTGATACCTGCCGGATTTGATTGATCAATGACGCGTGACCCGAGTGGACGCCGCTCTGGCGCCTGGGTCAGCTTTCGTATCCGTTTATATTTTGGGCTCCACAACCATGACTGATCGTCAGATTATTGTTCCAGATGGCATGAGATTGCTCTTCGAGCAGGCTGGTTATGCACCCGCTGTAAAGGTAGGAAAAACGCTTTATTGCGCTGGTCAGGTAGGCCGGACGCCGGAATTATCAGTTATCGAAGACCCTGAGCAGCAGTTTTTGGCGGCATGGGAGAATCTTCGGCTCGTCTTGGAAGCCGGTGGCTGCGAATTTGAAGATATTGTCGAAATGACAACTTTTCACGTCGATATGCACAGCCACATGCCCATTTTCAGACGCGTGAAAGATGAAGTGTTTCCTAGGGGCACTTGTGCATGGACATGCATAGGTGTCGGTGAACTGGCTCGCCCCGGCCTTCTCGTGGAGATCAAATGCGTCGCTGTAGAGCGATAATTTATCTGCTAGGCACCAGCCTGCCCGACGAAGCCTAGAGACTGTCAGGATCGCCAAAGAACATCTGAATCCGCGAACGCAACCAGCGCTCCCCTGGGTCGTTGTCCTGCGACCCACGCCAGGCCATGTGCAATTCGAAGCTGCGCACCGGAATCGGCGGGTCTTCGGCGCGCACGCCGCCGGCGGCGGTCAGTGCGTCGGCGGTGTAGTCGGGCACGATGGCAATGATGTCAGTGCCTGACAACAGCGTACTCAAGCCGTTGAACTGCGGCACGGCCAATACCACATGGCGCTTGCGGTCGAGTTTTTCCAGCTCTTCATCGATGAACCCGCTCAAGTCACCCGCGAAGGACACCAGGGCGTGGGGGCGGGCGCAGAATTCGTCCAGTGTCAGCCGTCCTGGCGCGGTGTCGGCCCGCAGCACTTTGGGCATGCTGCGCCGCAGGACCTTGCGCTTGGCATTGGCCGGCAGGTCTTCGGTGTAGCTGACGCCGATGGAGATTTCGCCAGATGCCAGCAAGCCCGGCATCAGGATGTAATTGACCCGGCGCACCACCAGCACGATGCCTGGCGCTTCGGCCCGCAGGCGCTTGAGCAACATCGGCAGCAGGGCGAACTCGGCATCGTCCGACAGACCGATGCGAAACACCGAGGTGCTGGTGGCCGGGTCGAATTCCGCCGCCCGGCTGACCGCCGTCGAAATCGAATCCAGGGCCGGAGAGAGCAGGGCGAAGATCTCGACCGCCCGGGCCGTGGGTTCCATGCTGCGCCCGGTGCGCACGAACAGAGGATCATCGAACAGGCTGCGCAGGCGCGACAGTGCGGCACTGATGGCCGGCTGGCCGAGGAACAGTTTCTCGGCGGCGCGGGTCACGCTGCGTTCATGCATCAATGTTTCGAACACGATCAACAGGTTCAGGTCGACACGACGCAGGTCATTACGATTCATCTGGGGTCCTGGCAGATTCGGCAAGCTTGACGTGGACGGCCATATGGGAACAATGGCCGGCATGAATCTTACGGGGAAAGGCTGGTACTCTGCATCGGGTAAATGCATTTTCTTAAGGATAAGGCTTACAGGACTGGTTCGGTTTTCTTGCTGCGGAATCAATGACAGGCATGTCGACTATTAATAGCCACTGATGGTCTTGGGTACAAAGCCCGGATAGAGTTCATGGCATTAGAGGTTACTTTGACGAGGTTTGCGATGTCCCGCACGATCCGTTTTCACAAGTTTGGTGGTGCCGAGGTGCTCAAATGCGAAGAGCATGCGGCGGCTCTTCCTGCGCCAGGAGAAGTGCAGGTCCGTGTCGAAGCGATCGGCATCAGCTGGTATGACACCCTTTGGCGCCAGAACCTGGCGTCTTCCCAGGCCCGCCTGCCATCAGGGCTGGGACACGAAATGGCCGGCGTGGTAACTGCCGTCGGCGAAGGTGTCGACGATCTGGCCGTGGGCGACAAAGTCGCCAGCTTCCCCGCCGAGAGCCCGAACGATTACCCAGTGTACGGCGAAGTCATCGTATTGCCGCGCACCGCCCTGACCCGTTATCCCGACGTGCTCAGCCCGGTCGAAGCCGCCGTGCATTACACGCCGCTGTTGATCGCCTATTTCGCCTACATGGACCTGGCCAGGGTCAAGCCTGGGCAATTTGCCCTGGTGACCGACGCCAGCCATTGCGCCGGCCCATCCTTCGTACAGCTGGGCAAAGCCTTGGGTGTGCGGGTGATTGCAGCCACCAAGACGGCCGACGAGCGTGAATACCTGCTGTCGCTGGGCGCTGAAAAGGTCATTGTCACCGAAGAGCAGGACTTGCTGATGCAGATCAACAAGCTCACTGACAGCCGTGGCGTTGATGTTGTGTTCGACGGCCTTGGCGGGCCGCAGATGTCGCTGCTCGGCGATGTGTTGGCGCCCCGTGGCAGCCTGGTGCTGTATGGCCTGCAAGGCGGCAACCAGACGCCATTCCCGGCCTGCGCGGCGTTCCAGAAGAACATCCAGTTCTTCGTGCACTGCATCGGCAACTTCACTGGCAAGCCGGAACTGGGCATTGTCCAGGACCAGGTGGCGTTGCAACGCGCATTGCGCGACATCAATCAACTGACCGCCGACCGCGTGTTGCTGCCGCTCAAGACTCGGGTGTTCCCATTCTCCGAGTTCGTCGAGGCCCACCGCTACATGGGTGAATGCCCTTGCCGTGAGCGTGTTGCCCTTCAGATCGTCGATCCCGCCTGATCTGTCCCCTTGCGCAAGAGTCATTGTCTACGGCTCTTGCGCGGTCCCCGGCCGAATCGGCCCCTATCTCTCTCTGTCATCCCACCCACTCGGCGCCGAGCGCAGCTGCGCCTGGGCGCGTGATGTCGTGGCTGATGCCCTCCATCGCCCAGGATCAGCGACCCGCAAACCCAACTGAACTGGTTTTTGCCGTCAATCTGTATCTTCTAATCATTATTTAAGTCTTGATAATTGAACGCTCGTTTCTATCAAGGATGAAATCATGGTGCGATATAAATATCTAAAGTTCATTCCCGCTAGTGTGTGGCTTGGTCGTACTTACCTGTTTTAAACCCTATCTATCAAAATTTGAAGGTCATGACCCGGGGGTATGAGGAGTTGCCGTTAGGCTTGTTCTTTATTTTATGTATCCATTGTCTGTGGGACGCTGTAAGAAATTTCCTAGGACGCGTAATGAATACGGCGATAGTCAATGAAATCATGGGGTTGTGGAGGGGTGTGTCGACCAGGTAGGACGACTTTTACATGTGTGACAAATAATTACCAGAGGCAAGGTGTGAGCGGACTGCTAATACTGTTTGCAATAACAAAGTCTTTCATCCAGGCCAGCCCGCCCTGCAATCAAGTCGGTGCGGGTGTGGCGCCGATAATCGAATTTCCAGGTAGATGGCTATGAGTGCAATTCATGAGCAGGCAATGACCTACGTATACCAACAGATGTTGCAACGCTTGCTGGACTTCTATTCCCGAGCGGAACGCACCGCAATACAGCTTTTGGTTCAGCGTCTGATCGTGGCAGCCGGCGGCGCTGAGCGAATCGGCGATTATCGTGTGCTGATGGTCCAGAATGGCAGTCGGGAAAGCTTTTACGTCCTGACGGCCTTGCGGGCGGCGCAGTTGACCATCGCGGGCCGGTATCCAGCGACGTTCGGCCTGCGCGTCGTGACTCCCCGTATGGGCGATATCTCACAAGCCACCCTGGAAAACATTCATCACTGCTACAGCGCGCTGTTCGTCTACGACGACCCTCGCGTGGAGCTGTTGATGGCCGACAACCGTGAAGTGACCTCCTTCAATCATCGGAAGCCGTTATCGACGGCAGCGCGAGATGCCAACCGTACGGACTTGTTGATGTTCGGCCATCTTCGCTCGCCTGATAGCCTCTTGGGCCTGGGCGATGAGGGCTACCTGGCGATGGCGGAGTTCTACAGGAACATGGCGCGCTGGGGAACGGGAGTGGATTCGTGGGTCAGCAGCGACACGCCACGGCAGCAGAAGCAGTTCATGGCCGGGCTTCAGCGTGCGTCCAGGAGGTTCGGCCTGGTCATCGAACCGAGCGGTGGTTTCGATGGCCTCTTTGCACAACTCGACGCCATGGGGGGCGAGCTTTTCCGACAGTTCTACGGCCAGGAAAACATCGAGCCATGGCGTCCCGAAGGCCGTTTCGAGGCGTGTCGACGGTTGGGGCGCGTCAGCATCGATGATCTGATCGTCGATCGGCTGGAAGAGAGCAGTTGGGCGTTGTTCGGCGAGTTCCTGGGAGTGCGACCCGATGGGCTCATCGCACCGACGCTGGATCATGAATACCTTAGCCCGTACCTGTCGGCTCATTTGTATGGCCTGCAAGCCTGTTACCTGCAAGGACGCAGCTATGAGCATGGGTATGGTGACTACGTCCAGCGCACGATCATGCTCATGCATCGCAAGCAATTGCCCATGCATGTCTGCCAGCAGGTCCAGGAACTGTTCGGTTCGCCTTCGGTCATGCCTGAGCGCCGCGCCCAGGCCGCCGCCGAAGCACAGGAAACCCTGGGGCTTAGCGAAACGCAATTGGTGTGCATGTTGTATGCGCCCTTTATTGAAAACGGCGCGGGTCTGGAAAATTACTTGCGTTGTTGCCATCCCGACATGCTGTTTGCCCTGCCGGAGCTGCGCAACGCCATAGAGGGTGGGCCCGCCACTGAGGAGGCGAAGCAATGGTTGTACGAGATCAGCGGCCTGTCCGTCGCCTTGCTCAACAAGATATACCAGTCCCCCATTGCTGTGTCGGAGCAGCCAATCGTGACTGTGTCCGCCCGCCGGTCTGTGCCTGAGGCGCCCGACTCGAGCGAGGACGAGCAAGGCGCCCATGAACTGTACGAACGCTGGGCGCGCTGAGGAAGGAGGCTTGAGGGATTTCGTTTTCAGCACCGAGGCAGGACTGGCAGTGGCACGTTTCATTGGGCTTGCCTCATGAAGGGAAGTCGTGAACCCGATTTTGCCTACCAGGCGGTCTACAGGTACCTGACAAACCTGATAAATGAACTGGGCGCCGATCCTCGGGTGCGCTTGCCGTCGTTGCGCCAATTGGCCGAGCGATTGAGCGTGTCCATATCCACCATCCAGTACGCATATTCCTTGTTGGAAAAGGAAGGGCGAGTGTATTCGATCGCCAAGTCCGGCTATTACGCGCTGCCGGCGCCTTGTGTGACCGCCCTGGGCGACGGTGAAGACCTGCTCGAAACCTTGTACGTCAATGCCCGTCGGCCAGGCATGCTGGTGCTGGGTGCCGATGAACCGGCGTCATTGCAGTCGCTGGACAGTCCTCTCCTGTTGCTTGAGCGCGAGTTGTTGCGCCAGTACCCGCGTGCATCCCAGATGCCTTCGCAACCCTGGGGCGAGCAGGAACTGCGCATGGCGCTGGCGGCTCGCTACACTTCTTCGCCCGCCCGATGCTGGAGCGCCGATGACGTCTATATAGGCGCTGACCTGCGTGGGGTGTTGGAAATCCTGATTGCCGTGCTGACGTTAAAAGGTGCGACTGTCCTGGTTGAGTCGCCCTGTGACTGGACTGTCCTGCGCTTGCTCCAGGCGGCTGACATCCAGGTTGTCGAGCTGCCCTTGATGACGGACGGGGACGTTGATGTCGAACAGCTGGAACAGTTGCTGGCGAGCGAAACGGTACGGCTGGTGGTGCTGTCTTCGGTCCTGAGCATGCCCATGGGCACGGTGAAAAGTGAAGCCAACCGTCGAGAGGTGGCGCGTCTGCTGGAGCAGTGCGGCACCTGGGTACTGGAGAACGACAGTTACACCGATCTGGTATTCGAGCCAGGCAGCCCTCCGTTCCGGGATTTGGTCGATCCGGACCGGCTGATTGTCTACTCCACGTTTGAAAAGACCATTGGTCCCGAGGCGCCCTATGGTTATGTGCTGTCGCGGCAACTGACATTGGTGTTGCAACGACAATTCCTTTTGCGTGCGTTTCGTCTGTCGCCGATCCGCCAGAAAGCGATCGCGCGCTTGTATGGCAACGGTCGGATCGACCAGCACCTGCTGGTGCTGCGGCGCCTGCTGCGGGAAAACGCGGCTTCGACAATACAATTGATGCGTGATCGGCTGGGCGACTGCCTGCAATGGGTCGAACCCGAAGGTGGCGCAACGGTATGGGCTCGATCATCACGACAGGCCGACCTGCGCGGGGTATTCCAGCGGTTGCTGGGCAGGCGCATTGTCATCGCGCCGGGGGAGCTGTTCAGTATTCAGGGCCTTTATAGCCAGCATTTGCGCCTGACTCACACATTCCAGGGGGCGGATGATCCGGACGCGGCGTTCTGTGCGTTGGCCGAAGCATTGAGGCTTGAACAATCATGATCGCAGGGCGATGGATCGAACCCATCGCGTCATGGTCGAACTGTCAGTAAACTGCACCCATTTTCGAGCCACTCCATTCCGAGGTTTTGCATGACAGTCAGTCCATTTGCGGGCAAGCCGGCACCGGCAGAGTTGTTGATCGATATCCCGCGACTGGTGACGGCCTATTACACCGGCCGGCCCGACGCCTCGGTTGCGACCCAGCGCGTGGCTTTTGGCACCTCGGGGCATCGCGGCAGTTCTTTTGACCTGGGCTTCAACGAGTGGCACGTGCTCGCCATCAGCCAGGCAATCTGCCTGTTCCGGGAAGCCCATGGCATCAACGGCCCTTTGTTCGTCGGCATCGACACCCATGCACTCTCCACGCCTGCCGGCGCCAGCGCATTGGAAGTGCTGGCCGCCAACGGCGTGACCGTGATGATCGCCGAAGGTGATGAGTACACCCCCACGCCAGCGGTTTCCCATGCCATCCTGTGCTACAACCGCGGCCGCACCACTGGCCTGGCCGACGGCATCGTCATCACGCCGTCCCATAATCCACCGCAGAGCGGCGGCTACAAATACAACCCCACCAATGGTGGCCCGGCAGATACCCATATCACCAAGTGGATCGAAGCCAAGGCCAACGAGCTGCTGGCCAACCAGTTGGCGGGTGTCAAGCGCATCAGCTACGAGCAAGCGCTCAAGGCCGAGACCACTCACCGCCACGATTTCCTCAATACCTATGTGGCAGACCTGGTCAATGTCATTGATTTCGACGCCATCCGCGAAGCCGGCTTGCGCCTGGGCGTAGATCCATTGGGCGGAGCAGGGGTGCGCTACTGGCCCGCAATCGCCGAGCACTATCGCCTGGATCTGGAAGTGGTGAACACCCAGGTGGACTCGACGTTCCGCTTCATGACGGTCGACTGGGACGGGCAGATCCGCATGGACCCATCGTCCAGCCACGCCATGCAAGGGTTGATCGGCCTGAAAGAACGTTTCGACGTGGCCTTTGCCTGCGACCCGGATCACGACCGTCACGGCATCGTGACGCCAAGCGGTGGCCTGTTGGCGCCGAACAATTACCTGGCGGTGTCCATCGATTACTTGTTCCAGAACCGTCCCCAGTGGCGGGCTGACGCCGCAGTCGGCAAGACGGTGGTCAGTAGCGGCCTGATCGATCGGGTTGCCAAGCGCCTGGGTCGACGCCTGTATGAGGTGCCGGTGGGCTTCAAATGGTTCGCCGATGGGCTGTTCGATGGCTCCCTTGGCTTTGGCGGCGAAGAAAGTGCCGGGGCCTCGTTCCTGCGCAAGGACGGCGGGGTGTGGAGTACCGACAAGGATGGCCTGATCCCGGCGCTTTTGGCCGCTGAGATGACGGCTCGCACCGGCCGCGATCCAAGCCAGGCCTACCGCGCCCTGACGGATGAATTGGGCGAACCGTTCTCGGTGCGCGTCGATGCCAAGGCCAGTCCTCAACAGAAGGCGTTGCTGAGCAAGCTTTCGCCGGATCAGGTCCAGTCCACCGAATTGGCGGGCGAGACAATCCAGAGCATCCTCAGCCATGCGCCGGGCAATGATCAGGCTATCGGCGGATTGAAAGTCATGACCGAGAATGGCTGGTTTGCGGCGCGTCCGTCCGGTACCGAGGACATTTACAAGATCTACGCCGAAAGCTTCATTGGCGACGATCACCTGAAGCAACTGGTGGTCGAAGCCCAGGCATTGGTGGACGGTGCCATTTCCGGGCAGTAACTGAGCGTCGTATCGCGAGCAAGCTCGTTCCCACGCAGCCATGCATATCCTTGTGGGAGCGAGCCTGCTCGCGAACGCGTCGCCACTAAGCACCGCGATACCAACCTGCCATACCACTTTCACTTCATCGCCTAAATCCCTGAGATAAAAGCTTTTGGCTGGAAACCGGTAGCGAATCCAGACACCATAGTCGCCATGGTTCTGAACACCGGAGTCCCCAGCGTGTCGCTACACAGTCCCGATCTTCCCCCTGATCTCCTGCCCTTGGCCCAGATGCCCTGGTTCAAACGCCTGGCCGCGCGTTTTTTCGGCCACGGCCTGACGCGCCTGCGCGCCCAGCACCGCGCCTCATGGCTGCACGGGCAAGCCGACGGCTTTCGCAGCGGTCATACCGCCGGTTTTGACTATGGCTACAAGGAAGGCCGGGCTGAAGGGCTGGAAGCGGGGCGTCAGGTCCTGTTGATCCGCGACTCACGAAGTACCGAGCACCCGGCGCCGCAAGTTGATGACCTGCTGTTCGACGACTGGCGATTGCCCCTGACCGCCGAACTGAAGAAACGCATCAAGGCGGACGTAGCGCGATTGCTACCAGCCCATGCGCAGCCCAGCAGCGGCCAATGGAAGATGATTTTCAGCGACACGCCGGCCACTTCCGTGGTGGCGGGCGCAGGCGCGGGCAAGTCAACGACCCTGGTGCTGCGTATTGTGTTGCTGTCGCAATACCTGGGGTTCGAACTGGACTCAATGACCGTGGTGACCTTCACCCGGGAATCGCGAAAGGACTTTATCCAGAAACTCATCGAAATGTTTGCCCTGTGGGGGCGCACGGTCAGCCAGAAGGAAGCCCGGGATCTGGTGCGCACCTTTCACTCGCGTATCTTGCCCATGGTCCGCAGCCTGCCGGGATTCGAGCGGCTCCAGGCCTTCGAGACCTTGAGCCACCGCGCCGGAGCGGATGAGGATGACGCCCAGGGCAACCCGTTCGACTTGCGCATCAACGATGCCCAGCGCCAGCAGCTCAATGCCTGTTATTACAACCTCCATCAGCGTGACGAGCGTTTCCGCGAGTTGATCCAGCCGCTTTCCCGTCATGCCCTGCAGCTCAAGGAACTGGAGCGCGACCATCCGGATGTGCAGAAGCGTGTGGCTGTCACGGAGCTGGCCGCCCAGCGCGATGAAGCACTCTGCGACGCAATCGAAGACCTGTGGTTCCGGGCGGGGGCTTGGCCGATTAAAGGTATTGAACCGAAACGCCAGGTATTTGAAATCAACGGGGCGAGATTTCATTGCCATGGCTACATCAAATCCCTTGATACCTGGGTGATGCTGGGATTCGATCCACGGGAGAACCCGCAGCTCAGCCGTCCCGGTGCCAAGCTGAGTGTGCGTGCGGAATGGGCCGTAAAGCGCACCTTGTTTCAAGCTTTCTGTCGTAAGCCACTGATTTGGCTTGATAAGTATGAAGACTCAAAACGCCTGTTGTCCGCCGTGGCTGGGGATGTCAGTGCGGGGCCCGGGTTCGACTACAAGGTCAAGGGCGAGCTCACGTCGGCCCCTTTGCTGGACTGTTTTGTCGCAGCGGCGGGGTTTATCGAAAATCTTGGCCTGGATGTACCTGAAGCCGTGGGCAGGATGTGTTTCTCCAGCAATGACCCGGATCGTTATTTCTTCGAGGCGTTGAGTCGTTTCTGGCGTGCGTTCGAAGATCATCTGCTGGATCAATCGCCTCCGGTCATGACCTATAACCGGATGTTTGCGTTGTTCAGCGAACACTCCCCGGAAAACTTCAAGCTGCTTGATGACGCCCTGTTGAGGCCGTTGTCGCATTTGATGATCGACGAATTCCAGGACGTTTCGCCCCAGATCGTGTCTTGGCTGAGGGCGAGCCTGCGTGAAGTGCGCAGGCGTAGCGCAGCCCTGCATACCGGGCGCGGTGCCCAACGTTCTTCCTTGTTGTGCGTAGGTGACGACTGGCAGTCGATCTACGGCTGGCGTGGCAGCTCGCCAAGCTTTTTCATGGCGTTCAACAAGCAATTTCCGTCACCAACCCATACCCGGGTGATGCTCACCGACAACTACCGAAGTCACCAGCACATCATCGACGCGGCTGAGCACATCGTGCGCGGAGCGGCGGCCATCCCCGGTAAAAAAGCCAAGGCTAGCGGCGCGCCTCGCTTGGCAAGCCCGGTGACCGTCTTGGACAGGGACGATGAAGGCTTGGCGCGGCGGCTCGATGAGCATTACCGCAACGGCGATACAATCTTGATGCTGTATCGAAAAAGTAGCGATAAGTTACTGATAGATAAACATATTCAGTCAATAGTTAATGTGGATTCTAGCTTGCCTTATCCGCAGCGCCGCCTGAGACAGATGACTTATCACAGCGCCAAGGGGCTTCAGGCGGATGCGGTATTCCTGCTGGGAGATTGCCAGCACCTGACCAGCTCACCCTACAAGAACCAGGTCTACCGGATGGCCGGGTTGGGACAGGACGGTGACACCGAACCCTATGATGCTGCGCAAAAGGATGAAATCCTGCGCCTGGCGTATGTAGGCATCACTCGGGCCGTTCAGCATTGCTATTGGTACGTCGACGGCCAGGACAATCAGGCGGCCAACGCACCCAAGGCGTCGGACCGGATCGGGGTAGGCAAGCCGTTTTTCAAAGATCATCGCCGTGCTCGCGGCTGATCCGCTGATGATCGTTCTGTGACCCACAAAAAAGCCCACATGAAAATGTGGGCTTTTTTGTCAGGAGGCGAATCGTCGCAAGCCAACCGGCGGTACAAAGGCTTCAAGCTCGGCCTCCACCGCTTCGATGATTCGCTCCACGTCAGGGGCGTTCATCACCGTCGCGCAGGGGATACCGGCGATTGCGATCATGGTTTCGCCGCTCGCACGGTCAAACAGCCGGGCGACCATACTGCCTGGCGCGTCCATGCTGGCCTCGAAGCCCATGGGATGGAAATGCCAGCGCATCAACTGGCAGGCATTGGGGAACGTAACCTTGCTGAAAGATCCTTTATTCATCTGTAGCCCGCCTTCTTCATCAAGCGCTTCCGTTTGCTCATGTCAGGAAGGAAGAGCCCTCATGGCTCTACCAGTGAGAACTAAAAATAGCACCTGAAAATGAACGCCACGTGGATTTTTTCAGTCCGTTTGGCGATTGGTTCATTTTTTTTGATCTGCATCATGACCTAAGTACAAATGTTCAGAGTGCCATCATGGTCGTCCCGCCGTGTCCTGACAGGCTGTCAACGGCTCTGGCTCGCGGTATTTGAAGGCGATGAAGCCTGCCAGCACCATCAGGCACAGGGCGACGGCGAAGCTGACGTGCAGCCCGTCGGCAACGGCTTCGGGAGAGACGGTGGAGGTGCCGTTGGTCGGCAACATGGCCGCGAAGACCGCGCCGAGTACCGCTGCGCCACTGAAGAAGCCGAGGTTGCGCGATAAGTTGAGCAGCCCGGCAATAACGCCCCGTCGGTTGGCAGGGATTTCGGCCATTACCGCCGCATTGTTTGCTGTCTGGAACATCGCGTAGCCCAAGGTCGTTACCATGATCGCCGTGACGTAACCGGCGATGCCAAGCGTCGGGGGAACCAGCGACAGCAGCAGGCAACCGCTCGCCATAGTCGCCAGCCCCAGGAGCCGCATGGGACGCACCCCGAACCGATCGGCGAGGCGCCCGGCAGGCATGCCGGCGAGGGCGGCGACGCATGGCCCGACGGCCAGTACCAGGCCGACAATGGCCGACGGGAGCCCCAGCGCGATCGACAAGTAGAATGGCCCCACCAGCAAGGTCGCCATCATGACCGTTGCGACCAGCGCGCTCGTCGCCAGGCCCGATACCAGCAGGCGATCGCTGAACATCGCCAGCGGGATCAGCGGCGATGGGCGCCGGCGCTGCGTCCGGACGAACAATCCTCCGCTCAGAATGGCCGCCGCCAGCAAGCTCACATTCAACCCACCGAAATGCCCGCCACCCAGCGTCATGGCCAAGGCGTAGGTGCCCAGAGCTGCGGCGAGCAAAAGCGTGCCGATGACGTCGAAACGCACCTTCTCGACAGGGGCGGCTTGCCCGGCGGGCAGGGACCGCCAGGCCAATAGCAGGGTCAGCAGCCCGAGCGGTACGTTGATCAGGAACAACGCCTGCCAGCCAAACCCGGTTATCAACATGCCTCCCAGGGAAGGGCCCAGCGCGGTGCCTACCGCGGACAGCGTGGCGAGCAGTCCCATGGCGCTGCCCGCCCTGGTCTTATCGACCGTTTCGCCGACCAGGGCCAGCGTCAGCGTCATCATGATGGCGGCCCCCAGCCCTTGCAGTGCCCGGGCGGCGATCAACAGCCCCAGCGACGGCGCGAGGCCGCACAAGGCTGACGCGAGCGTAAACAGCGCGATTCCCGCCAGTAACAGCTTGCGTCGGCCAATCAGGTCGCCCAGGCGTCCGAGACTGACGATCAGCGTGGTGATCGCCAGTAGATAGGCCAGCACTACCCACTGAACATGCTGGAACGAGGCGTCAAACGCTTGGGCCAACACCGGCAGTCCCACGGCGGTGACGCTGGCCCCCAGCGACGCCAATAACGTTGACAGTGCCAGGCTGGCCAAGGCCTGGCGCGCGGGAACAAACGGTTGTGGACCGCTCGTGGGTGGCAGGCTTGGTTGGGTATTGGCTGGTTTCATCATGTTTCCTCGCAATCCGGTTCGCCTATAAATCGCTGCGAGAACGGTACGCGGTGGCATAACATGGCGGAAGACGCACGAATTGCACGTTATAGCTGCATGAAACGCTATCCATCCTATCCGAGGGCCCGACGATGTCCGCTACCGACCTCAACTTACTTGTCACGCTGGACGCGCTCTTGTCCGAAGGCAGTGTGGCCGGTGCGGCCCGGCGGCTGCAGCTCAGCCCTTCGGCCATGAGCCGGGCCTTGGCGCGGTTGCGCCAGGCCATCGGTGATCCGTTGCTGGTGCGGGCGGGGCGCGGATTGGTTCCGACACCGCGGGCGATCGAGTTGCGCGAGCAGGTCAGTCAATTGGTGCAGGGCGCTCAGGCCGCGCTACGTCCGGTGCAGGCCACGAACCTGGGGACGGTGAATCGGACCTTCACGTTGCGCACCCGGCAAGGCTTCGTGGAAAACTTCGCGATCGAGCTGATCGAGCGAATTGCCCGGCAGGCCCCGGGAATCAGGTTGCGGTTTGTAGAAAAGACCGACAGGGACAGCACGGCGTTGCGCGAGGGCAGCGTGGATCTGGAGACCGCCGTTGTGGATGAAGACACCAGCCCGGAGCTGCTGACGCAAGGGTTGTTCGGTGACCGCATCGTTGGCGTCGTGCGGGCAGGACATCCGCTGAGCAGGATCGACGTAAGCGCCGCGGATTATGCGGCAGGCGAGCACATTGGCATTTCCCTGCGTGGCTTGGAGCACGGCTCCATCGACCAGGCCCTTGGCGCCTTGGGTTTGTCCCGACGCCTCATCACCACCGTGCCGGGCTTTTCCACCGCGCTGGGGTTGGCGCGTTCCAGTGACATGATCGCCAGCGTGCCGGAACGCTACAGCACCCGTTTGCGCCTTGGCATGCATACCTTCGCGTTGCCGTTCGTGGTCCCTGGGTTTACGGTAGCCATGCTCTGGCATCCGCGTATGGACGCCGACCCCGTGCACCGCTGGATAAGAAGCTGCCTGCGAGACGTGTGCGCGGGCACGATCGAACCGTAAAACCTTTCATGAAGCAGACGCGGATTCCATCAGTCTCCCTTGCGTATCGTTGCCACTTCGTCGGCGCGGACCCGGACTTTCTTGCCTGAAATGTCTTCGAACTCGTAGAAGCCATCGGCGGTACGGGTATTGGGCGTGTCCTCGGTCAAATACTGGGTACCGTTCTGCAGCGTCACCACCGTAGGTGTCGCACAGCCGGCCAGAGCCAGGAACGCCATGGCAGCCAGGGGCAGGCCCAGAATCCTGATGTTCATAATCCGTAACCTCTTTATCAGAAGGGTGCGGCCTGTCTGATTCGACCGGGCCATCACTGAGTTAACCGCCATTTGTCCCGCTTGCCGTAGGAAAGTTCATCGCCGCTTGAAGGATTTATATTTAATACTAGGAGACCGCTCATCTTTTGCAGTTGCCTGGGCCCTCGGTAGCTGATATCTGTACGCATAACCAGTATCCAGCTTTTGTGGCGCCCGCTCCCGTGACAGCGAACCCCCTCGACGATCCCTTTTATTACCTGAACAACTTCCAGCGTGTTCTCGTCTGGCTGAGCCAGCGTTACGGTGATGTGCTCAGCGTTGAAGAACAGCAATTCATCGATGCTTTCGCAGCACTGCCGCGTTCGTCCCAAGGCCTGTTGGTGCGGCTGGTGATGCGTAAGGGCCTGCATTTTCGCCACAGCAAGCTTCACTACGCGGAGATCGGCGAGATAAGCGCCGCCGTAGCGCCGTTGTTGGCGCTGGGTTGGGTCGAGGAGCAGGCCAGCCTGAGCCTGGTCGAGCTGTTCGATGTGCTGCTCAAGCCGGAAATTCTCCTGTGCCTGGGGCACTTGATCGAGCAGCCCAAGGCAAAAAAGGCCGAGTGGCTGCTGGCCCTGGCCGATTGCTTCAGCGAACCCCAGCCATTTCGCGACTGGTGCCCACAGCTTGAAGAACGGCTGTTCAGTATCACGGTCATGGACCTGTGCGATCGCCTGCGGCTGATGTTTTTTGGCAACCTCTACCAGGACTGGTCGGAGTTCGTGCTGGCGGACCTGGGCATCTTTACCTATGAAACCGTCGAGTTCAGCGCCGAGTCCCGGGGGGTGCGCAGCCGCCAGGACATCGATGCCTGCCTGTTCCTGCATGAATGCCAGCAACGCTTCGAAACGGGCGAACCGCTCGAAACGATCGTAGATCGCGTCAGCGCGTTGGTCCTGGACAATCCCTGGCTGGAGCGACGCCGAGGCAAATTGCTGTTCCAGATGGGCCAGCACGGCGAGCGCATCGGCGATTTTGCCTTGGCGTTGTGCATTTATCGCGACTGCAGATATCCCGGCGCACGGCTGCGGATGATTCGTGTGCTGGAGCGCATTGGCGAATACACGCTGGCCCTCGAACTGGCCGAGATGGCGGTGCAATCGCCGCAAAGCGCGGCGGAGTGCCAGGCCTTGCTGCGGATCGTGCCCCGGCTGCGGCGCAAGCTGGGCGGGCCACCGGTAGCGCGAGCCGTCGCCCGGGAAGTGGAACGGTTGGATCTGCATTTGCCTCGCGTCGATCCCATGTTGTCGGTGGAATATTGCGTCCAGGCCCACCTGCACGAGGACGCCGCTCCGGTGCATTACGTCGAGAACAGCCTGGTCAATTCGCTGTTCGGCCTGCTGTGCTGGCCGGCGATTTTCGCGCCGCTGCCGGGGGCTTTTTTCCATCCGTTCCAGCGCGGACCGGTGGACCTGCTCAACGAGGACTTCCATGAGCGCCGCGCCGAGCTGTTCGCGGCGTGTTTTGCCGAGCTGGAGGACGGTCGCTACCGGGACACCATCCGCCGCCGCTACGTGCAGAAGTGGGGCGTACAGTCACCGTTCGTGTTCTGGGGGGCGCTGTCGGAGGCGCTGCTGGAGCAGGCCCTCGACTGCCTCCCGGCGGAACACCTCAAGCACTGGTTCAACCGCCTGTTGCTGGACATCAAGGCCAACCGCGCCGGCATGCCCGATCTGATCCAGTTCTGGCCGCAGGACAAGACCTACCGGATGATCGAAGTCAAAGGGCCCGGCGATCGCCTGCAAGACAACCAACTGCGCTGGCTGGAGTTTTGCCATGAGCACCGGATGCCCGTCGCCGTCTGTTACGTGCAATGGGCGGAGCAGGGTGCATGACCGATCTGCCGAGCTACAGCATTGCCGTGCGGGCGTTGTGTGAATTCACCGCCAAGGTCGGCGACCTGGATCTGCGCTTCACGCCGTCTCCCACCGCGCTGGAGGGGATTATCGGCCACCGCACCGTGGCCTCGCGGCGCAGCGAGGGTTATCAGGCCGAGGTGAGCCTCGAAGGCATCTACCAAACCTTGCGAGTGAAGGGCCGGGCAGACGGATACGATCCTGGTCGTAACTGCCTCGAAGAGGTCAAGACCTACCGGGGCGACCTGGGCAAGCAACCCGACAACCATCGCCAGTTGCATTGGGCCCAGGCGAAGATCTACGGCTGGCTGATGTGCCAGAAATTGCAGGTGCCGCAGATTGACGTCGCATTGGTGTATTTCGACATCGTCAGTGAAAAGGAAACCTGCCTGACCCACAGCTTCGAAGCATCGCAGCTCCAGATGTTCTTCGAGCAGCAGTGCGCCCTGTTCCTGGCCTGGGCCGAACAGGAATTGCACCATCGCCAGGCGCGCAACCGCGGCGCCCAGGCCTTGGCCTTTCCCCATGCTGGCTTCAGGCCCGGGCAACGGCACCTGGCCGAGTCGGTGTTCAAGGCCGTCAGCACCGGCCGTTGCCTGATGGCCCAGGCGCCGACCGGGATCGGCAAGACCGTTGGCACGGTGTTCCCGATGCTCAAGGCTTTGGCGCCCCAGCGACTGGACAAGGTGTTCTTTCTCACGGCGAAAACCCCGGGACGCAAATTGGCCCTGGACGCGGCCCGGCTGATTACCGACAGCGCCCCGGCCATGCCGTTGCGGGTATTGGAAATGATCGCCCGGGACAAGGCCTGCGAGCATCCGGACAAAGCCTGCCATGGCGAATCGTGCCCACTGGCCCGCGGTTTTTATGATCGCCTGCCGCAGGCGCGGGCGGCGGCGAGTCAGGTAACGCTGCTTGATCAGGCGGCTTTGCGCGACATTGCGTTGGATCACGACATCTGCCCGTACTACCTGAGCCAGGAAATGGCCCGTTGGGCCGACATGGTGGTGGCTGACTACAACTATTACTTCGACTTCAGTGCCTTGTTATTCGGCCTCGCCCAGGCCAATGACTGGACCGTCGCCACCTTGGTGGACGAAGCCCACAACCTGGTGGAGCGCGGACGGCAGATGTACAGCGCGACCCTCGACCAGGCGGCGTTGACGGCGTTGTTGAAAACCGCCCCCGAGCCGCTGAAAAAAGCCCTGCAGAAGGTCAATCGCCAGTGGAACGCCCTGCATGCGCCGCAGGTTGCCGCTTACCAGGCCTATGAAAAGCCGCCGGACAAATTGCTCCAGGCATTGGGAGCCTGCACGACCGCTATCGGTGATTACCTCAACGACCATCCGCAGGGCTTGGACAGCGGCCTGCAAGCGTTCTATTTCGACGCCCTGCAGTTCGGCCGCGTCGCCGAGTCGTTCGATGAGCACTTCCTGTTCGACATTCACAAGCGCGAATCCGCGCGCCAGCGCAGCTTCTCCGCGCTGTGTCTGCGCAACGTGGTGCCGGCCGGTTTCCTGCGGCCCCGGTTCACTGCGTCGCGCAGCAGCGTGCTGTTTTCCGCGACGCTGAGCCCGCGGCGGTACTATGCGGACCTGTTGGGTACGCCAGCGGACACGGTGTGGATCGATGTCGAATCGCCGTTCCAGGCCGAACAACTGGATGTCCAGGTGATCAGCCGGATTTCCACCCGGTTTGCCCATCGCCAGGCGTCCCTCGAACCGATCGTCACGTTGATGGCCCGCCAGTTTGACGCGCGTCCCGGTAATTACCTGGCGTTCTTCAGCAGCTTCGATTACTTGCAGCAGGTGGCGCAATTATTTGCCGAGCGATTCCCGCACATTGCCACCTGGAGCCAATCGCGTGGCATGGGGGAAGCGCCCCGGCAGGCTTTTGTCGACCGGTTCATGGAGCACAGCCAGGGCATCGGTTTCGCGGTGCTGGGTGGGGCGTTCGGCGAAGGGATCGACCTGCCGGGATCACGCCTGATCGGCGCGTTCATCGCAACGCTGGGGCTGGCGCAGTTCAACCCGGTCAACGAACAGATCAAGCAGCGCATGGCGGCCATTTTTGGCGATGGCTACGATTACACGTATTTGTATCCCGGGCTGCAGAAAGTCGTGCAGGCGGCTGGCCGCGTCATTCGCACCCAGCAGGATCGCGGGGTGGTGATGCTGATCGATGACCGGTTCGCGGAGGCCAAGGTGCAGCGTTTGCTGCCGCAGTGGTGGTCAGTCAAATCGGAACAACGTGCCCCAACCTGTG
>NZ_JAOSHO010000140.1 GCF_025917275.1 Pseudomonas agronomica
GCGCGCTGCAACAGCGGCGTATCGCCGGCCTGCTTGGCATAGACCTCCAACACTCGCTGCCAGTGTTCCGGCGGCAGGTTCAGGTCCAGGGCCTTGCTGGCGTTCCAGTCGGCGTAATAGGCATAGGCAGTGAGGAACGCGTCCGGCTCGCCGTCCTGGCCCCACCAGGTGAAACTCGCCGCCGGCCCGGCCATCTGCACCAGGCGCAGGCGGCTGTTTTGCATGATCAGCCGCAAGCGGTCGCGGATCTGCGGGTTCGACGCCAGGGTCGGATACGCAATGCTCAACGGCAGCAAACGACTGGCGGTCTGCTCGACGCCACCGTACGGGTAGCCGAGCAGGTCGTCCAGGGCCGAACGGAACAGCGCTTGCGGGCTGTCATCCAGGCGCAGGCGGATATCGCTGGCGTCCGCCGGCAAGGTCAGTGGCGTGTCGCCGCTGGCCACGTCGAGGCGTTGGCTCTGGGTGACTTGCCAACCGTTGCCGCTGGCATTGAGGTGCATGGCCAGGGCGTCCTGGGTCTCACCGTTCAACTGCAACTGGACGGTCAAGTCGCCGTCGGTCAAGACCATGGCTGGCAGCGCAACGTAGTTGATGCCGTTCTTCAGGTCCGCCACCACGCGCTGTTCGGCGCCGGCGTAACGGATCAGCAGTTCGGCCTTCAACGGTTTTTCCGACTGGCTGAAAGCGAACAGGCCCAGTTGCGGCTTGTCGCCCGTGCGGAAGCGGGTCGGGCCGCTCCACTTCAGGTACAGCGGTTTTTCCGAGGCGATGAACTGTTTCTTCTGGCCGACTTGGCCATCATCGGCGATCGCCTTGGCGGTGATACGCCAGCGGGTCAACGAGTCCGGCATCTTGAAGGTAAAGCGCGCCTTGCCGTTGGCGTCGGTGACCAGCTCCGGTTGCCAGGCGGCGGTGTCGACGTCTTCGCGACGCGGCCGTTCCAGCACCTTGACCCCACGCTCGCTGCGGTTGGCCTTGCCCGGCGCGCCGGGGCTGCCCGGCAGCGCCACGTCGTAGCTGATGAAGGACAGGCTGGCGCTGGTGCGCACGTTGTTGCGGCGCGGGTGGTAGAAGAACTGGTCGATGGTCGGCGCGACTTCCGGTTGCAGCGCGTAGACCATTTCATCGACAACGCTGACGGTCAGGTGCGCGGGAATCGCCTTGCCGGCGAACTGGGTGCCCAGTTCGACGGTCACGGTGTCGCCCGGCCGGTAGGTGGCTTTATCGGTGCTGATGGCCACGTCGATCTGCGGTGTAACGACCTTGATGCCGGCGTTCTGGAAGCTGTATTGGCCGCCCTTGGTGTACAGCACGGAGAAGGTCAGGTTCGGCGCGAAGCTGTCCTTCACGGCAATGCGTGCGCGGTACTGGGTGTCGCTGAGTTTCTCCATTTTCAGCCAGTCGGCGCCTTTGGAGAGCATCGCGGTGGCCTCGACCTTGTCCCGCTCCAGCGACAACAGTGCGTCGCTGACCGGTTCAGGGAAGGTGATCAGCGCCAGGGCTTCGTCACCGGTCTTGTATTCGGTTTTGTCGAGGACGATTTCGACCGTGCCCGGCACGGCCTTGATGCCTTCGCCCGTCACCGCATGACTGGTCGCGCCAATGACGCGGCCATGGTCGTCCTTGAGCGTCAGGTTGTAGGTGCCAGGGCGGTCGAAGGTCAGGCTGAAGCCTTTGTCCTTGGCGGCCAGTTTGCCCTCGCCGGTGGTCTGGTCTTCCAGACGCACCCAGCCGTAGCTGCCCGGCGTCACGGCCTTGCTTTGTTCGTTGCCACCTTCGTTGGCGTAGCTGAACGCGACTTTCTCGCCGGCTGCGCTGAAACGTCGAGGCGCGCCCAGGCGGAAATTCGCCGCGCCACGGTCGATGAGGATTTCCTTGGTGGTCTTGACCCGATACGCCGCGCCATCACTGGCGAACACGGTGAGCGTGTAGCGGCTCGGTTTGTCAGCAGCCGGCAGGTCGAGGGTGGCGTTGCCCTTGGCATCGGTGGTGACTTCGCTGCTGGTCAGCTCCACCGGGAATTGCCCCAGGTATTGCAGCTCGTTATCGACCATCGACAGTTGCTGGGCGCGCAGGCTCAGGCTGACCTTGGCGTTCGCCACCGGTTTGCCGTCCGGGTAAAGCAGCACCAGGCTGCCCTTGACCAGCTCGCCGGTGCGGTAATCCTGCTTGGCCAGGTTCAGCGCGATTTCGAAGTGTGGCTTGATGTATTCGGCGACGCGGAAGGCGCTGCTGTAGAGCTGGTCCTTGTAGCTGAAGCGCAGCTCGTAGCCACCGGCCACGGCGTTTTCCGGCAACTGGAAACGGCCTTGGGTGCCGGCCTTGGAATCGAGCTTCAGGGCCAGGGTTTGCAGCGCGGTGCCGGTGGCGTCGAGCACGCTGACGTTGACGTCGGCGGCCGCTGGCTGCACCGAGTCACGGGCGTTCTTGAACTCGCGACCGACGATTTTCAGCGACACCCAGTCCCCCGGCCGATACAGCGGTCGGTCCGTGAAGGCGTAGAGCTTGGTGTCGTAGATTTCGCTGTCGTAGTAGAAGTTCTCGGAGACGAATACCCCGCCCTCCTCGTCTTCACCGATGACAAACGAACGCTCCGGGCTGACGTGCTTGAGGCGCAGCAGGCCGTTCTCATCGGTGGCCCCGCTGCTCATCACGCCCAGGCCGTCGGTCCACAACACATTCACCTTGGGCACCGAGCGCCCTTCATGCTTGCGCGCGGCCCAGACCAGCAATTCGTCGCCGGCGATCTTGCTCACGGCCACGGTGTTGGACACGAAGACCATGGTGGTCGCGCGGTATTTGCCGATCAGCGCTTCCACCAGGTACAGGCCCGGCTTCAGCTGGCCCAGCGGCACATAGACGTTGCCGGGCGAGACGTTGACGAACTCGCTGGACGAACCGGCCAGGTTGACGCCCGCCGGCGGCTGGATCGGCTTGGCCTGCCAGAGCGGATAGCGGAACTGGCTGACCACCGGCAAACCGGGGATCAAGGCGAATTGCGCCGGCGCGTCGTACGGCGTCGGCGCGACGAGGGCATCGCCGATCTTCAGCTCCGGCACTTCTTCGGTGACCTGCTGGCGGGACTCATAGGAGAACGCCCGTTGCATCACCCGACGGGATTTGCGGTACCAGTTGTCCCACAGGTACGCGAGGGTGTTCGACAGGCCTTCGCCCTTGAACTGGCCGTCGCTGACCACGCGGTGCAGGTTCTTCTGGCGCTTGAGGAATTCCAGTGGTTTTTCGATGCGATAGACGCGGATGTCAGCGCCGCCGTAGGGCTCCATGCGGAACCGGCGGTAGTCGCGGCCCGGTGCTTCGAGACGAACCATGGCCTGCTCATCGCTGGCAAAGCTGCTGTCGGCCAGCAGGAAGAAGCTTTCACCGGACACCGGCGTATAGCCGCTGGGCTCCACGGTGTCTTCGGCATTCACCAGGGGCGCCAGCAACAGGGCGAACAGCAGGGGCAGTTTTGAACACAAGCGCAGCATGCGGGCACCGGTCATTGGGTGAGAAAGTTGAGTCGATAGACGCCGATGAAGTTGGGGTTGGCTGCGTCGGGTATCCATCGGGTGTCCTTCCAGTTCATGAGTTGTTGCAGGCTTGCGGAGCGCATGCCGTTGTCGGTTGGGGTGGTCGTGCCGGTGTGATAGGCGATGTAGCGGCCCATCCAGATCATCAGGTGCTGGTCGTCGCCCTGATCGAAGAACATCAGGTCGCCGGGTCGGGCCTGGGTGACATCCCGGCCCACCAGGCGGCTGTTGAACTGGATCAGCTTGATCGCGTTGACGTAGGGCCCGACCTTGCCGGCGCCCTGCTGCCATTGCTGGGCGAGGCTGCGTTGTGCATCGCTGAGCGGCAGCTCCGGCGGCAGGTAGCGATTGGACAGGCCATTGCTGCGCAGCCATTTTTCATCGTGGACCTTCAGCGCTTCGTTGGCGGCGAAACGCACCAGCCCGGCGCAATCCTGCTGATACCAGCGTGGGCTCGGGCCTTTGGTCAGTTGTTCCTGGGCGATGCGCACGAACCAGGCACGGAATACCTGGGATTGTTGCGCGTCCAGCGCTGGCGCCTCGACGGCAAGCGCTGGCCCGCCGAGCAACAGCGCCAGCAGCAACCCATACGCGCGGTTGCGGATCATTCCTGTCACAGCGCTTTCCATTCCAGCGGCAGCCACTGCCAATGGCCGTCCGGCTCGCTGCCTTCAGGCAGCGTCAGGGCATATTTGCCATAGCCACCGAGGGTGCGCAGTTTCGGGATCAGGTAGGTTTGCGCGGCGTTGTAGAACACCGGTTCCATGTCTTGGGGCAGGCTGTCGAGGGTTTCGCGCTGCATCAGTTGCGCCATGGAATCCGGGCCGAAGTAGACCGGCATCAGCAAGTCCTTGGGCACCACGTCGGCCATGGGCGGGAAGCGCTTGTCGAGCGTGCCGAGGGCCTTTTCCACCAATTTGTCATCAAGGGAGAACAGCAAGGTCGAACCATGGCGCGCCAGGCTGACACGCATGAACGCCTTGCCGGTGATCGCCTCGGGCTGCTCGGCTTCCTTGGCCGAATAAGGACCGAAGTTGGAGCTGACCTGGCGTTGCCATTGATGCGTCGAGCCTTGTTGCTTCTCCACCACCGGGAACGCGTGTTCGGCGACGTTGTTTTCATAAGCGCCCACCATCGAACCGAACAGGTTGCCCAGGTCGGCGTCGAGCTTGCCGTCGTCTTCGTTCAGGCTCGCCACCAGCAATGGCGTGTACAGCCGGGAGTCGGCGTACCAGCACAGGCCCGCCGCGCCCGCCACGTGGTCGACCATGGCCTGGGCAGCTTTTTCCTCGGCACCGAGTTTGACCAGCAACGGCTTCTGCTGCTCGGCGGCCAGGGGCAACGCTACGCAGGCGCTGGCGCCCATGGGCATGGCTTGCCAGATCGGCTTGAAGTCGAAGTCAGGCTGTTTCTCCAATTCGTCCATGGCCAGGAAGCTGTGCCAGCCCTTGTCGTCCATATCGAAGCGCAAACCGGCGAAGTTCGGGATGAACCGCTGGTAGCCCATGGCAAGCACGCTGGCGTTGACCGAGATGCGTTGCTTGACCTCTGGCGCCTTGGCCGGCAGGCCGAACGCTTCAGGGAAGAGTTTGTCCCCGGCCAGCAGCGCCTCCAACGCCTGGGTCGAGACCATGCCGGCTTCGTCGGTGGGGCCATTGCCCTTGTCGTAAAGCTTGCTCGGGTTGGACAGCACGACCAACTTGTCGCCATGGGAGGCGAAGACCAGGGATTTGCTCGCGTTATAGCTGAGCTGGTAAAGCGCGACTTCATCGCCGCTCACCTTCAAGTCACCCAGCTTGCTCAACTGAGTGTCATCCAGGGCGACTTTCGCCAGCGGCTCCAGGACCTTGGCCAACCCGCCGCGATCCATCACCAGCAGGAAATCCTTGAGACGACCGTCCGCCCCGCGCCACAACGCCACGTCCGCCGGCTGGTCGAACAGCTGCTCGATCAGGCTGTCCTGCAGCTTGAGGTCATGCTCGTAGATGATCCGGCGCAGGCTGCCAATCAGGCCGAGGCGGTCGGCGTGGGCTTCGTAATAGAAGACGAAATCTTCGGTGAGCGTGGCCTTGAGGAACGGCACCGCCAGCAGATCCTTGGGCAACTGGCTCAGGGAATGGGCCTCGATCAAGCCGTCGGGACGACTCACGCCGAGTTTTTCCAACGCCAGCTCCATGGGCGGCGCCTTGGGCTTGTTCATGAACCAGCCCAACCCGCCGGCCGCGCCGGCCACCAGGCACAGCCCGATCAGAATCGCCGGCCAGCGGCGCCCAGGTTTGGCGACAGGTGTCGGCGTGGTCGGGGAAGCAGTGTTGTCGCTCATATTCACAAGGGCCTGTTCATCCGTGGACCGGATTAGTAATTGAAAGTCTTGACCAGCAACAGATCGCCAATGGCGCGCAGGGGCACGACAAAGGTCTCGCGTTTTTCATCGACGGTGTTTTCGTTGAGCACCAGGTTGATCTGCGAGGTGATCACCTCGTTCTGGTTGCTCGTTTCATCGAAGTTGTAGCCGCCGTCGCCGTAGTTGCCCCAATAATTCACGTAGACCAGGTAGGTGCCGTGCATCGGTGCGGTCATGGTGAACATTTCGGGACCGGGGCCGTCGACGCCGTCCGGGTCGAGGCCGCCGCCGTTGCTCAGGGCCGGCTGGCCAAAGTAGGCATGTTGGCCATCGGGTGTGACGATATGCAGGTCGAGTTCGGCTTTCGGATCGTCCCAGCCCAGCACCACGCGGATCTGCGCCGGGGTGCGCAAATGGTTGGCTTCGTAGAATTGCACGCGCTTGAGGGACTGGCCTTCGGAGCTGCGCACCTCGACGCTGTTGGAGCCGGCGCCAAAGGCGTATGGCCGGGCGAAACGCCCTTCCTCATCGGTGTAGAGATTCAGCGGGTTGCCGTTGACCGACAGGCTGTGGGGCTGGCGCGCCGTGCCCATGTCCTTGATCCGGCCTTCGATCATCGTGCGATTGCGCTGGATGCCGCGGTCGATGGGCGGTGTGGGATAGGCGACCTGGGGGTTTTCCGTGCGATCGAGCAAGCCGCTGTAGCGCCAGCCGCCGACCGGCTCCGACATTTCAGCCGAAGGCCCGGCCCACGCCAGCGGCGCACCGAGCAACACGATCAACAAAGAAAGAAAACGCACGTAAGCCTCCTGCCATGCACGACGCAACCCGACACCCTTCCCGGGGCGCTGTTTGTCATTATTCGGGTTTTGTCTGAAGGCCCCGTGACAAGGGGCCGAAGATGGCGCGAAGAGTAGCGATTTGACAGTTTTTTCACAATCAGCAAACACGCGATTCTGTGTGGGAAATCACGTATCGAAGGTGACGTGAGCCGAATAGAGGATTTATTCGGCTCACGAAATGAGCCGAATAGCGCTATTATTCGGCTCACACATCTCTGGACAGGCTCATGGCACCCCACTGGATCTGGCAACAGCCCGATTGGCCCGACTTCCGCTGGCAAGCTGAAACATTGGCACCGTTGCTGCGCGAATGCGTGCAGGCCCAAGGCCAACTGCTTGGCATGACGGGCGCGGTCACGGCTTCACTCAGCGCTCAGAACGAGTTGGACGCCTTGCTGCAGAACATCGTGACCTCCTCCGCGATCGAAGGAGAACAACTGAATGTCGGCTCGGTGCGCTCGTCCCTGGCTCGCCGTCTGGGCCTGGAAGCCGAAGACGACAATCCGGCCAGCCCGCGTAGCGAGGGCTTGGCAAACCTGCTGCTGGATGCGACCCGGCATTTCAACCAACCCCTGACTGTCGAGCGCTTGCTGGATTGGCATGAGTGGTTGTTTCCTGATCAAACCAGCGACCTGGCTCATCGGCGGATCCGCGTCGGCGCGCTACGCGGTGATGAACCGATGCAAGTGGTTTCGGGCCGGTTGGACCGCCCTACCGTTCACTTCGAGGCACCGCCTCGCCAAGGCCTTGAACAGCAATTGCAAAGGTTTGTCGATTGGTTCGAGGCAAGTCGTCAACAGATCGATCTCGACCCATTGCTGCGAGCCGGCATCGCTCATTTCTGGTTTGTCACTCTGCACCCATTCGATGATGGCAATGGTCGCCTGACCCGCACCTTGACCGACCTGGCACTGGCCCAGGGCGAGGCCCAGGCGATCCGTTTCTACGCGATGTCCGTAAGCATCCTGGAGGACCGCGCCGGCTATTACCGAATCCTGGAAAACAGTCAGAAAGCCACGCTGGATATCACCGCGTGGCTGACCTGGTTCCTGCAGACGTTGCTGCGCAGCCTTCACAAAGCGATGACGCAAATCGAAAGCGTGCTGGGCAAGACACGGTTCTGGCAGGTCCATCGCACTTCAGCCCTCACACCTGAGCAGACCAAAGTGCTGAACCGGCTGCTCGACGGCGGTGAAAAGGGTTTCGAACAAGGGATCAGCGCCGCTCAATATCAGGCCGTGGCCAAGGTTTCCAAGGCGACGGCCACGCGACACCTGGCGGAGTTGGTGGAAAAGGGATGCCTTCGAAGGATGCCCGGCGGGGGGCGCAGTACCCGTTACCGAATCAACTATCCAGCCGACTGAACACCCTGTGGCGAGGGAGCTTGCTCCCGCTGGACTGCGAAGCAGGCCCCAAGCATTTGCGACCGCTTCGCGCTCGAGCGGGAGCAAGCTCCCTCGCCACAAAAACAAAAGGCGTTTACCCCACCCTGATTTGCCCGAAAACCCCATGTCTGCTAGTGTCGCGCCGGTTTAACAGTCAACCGGAATAGCCGCCATGGCCCGTAAAAAAGCTGCACTGGATTTCGAACAATCCCTGGCCGACCTGCAAACACTGGTCGAACGGCTGGAGAACGGCGAATTGTCGCTGGAAGACTCGCTGACTGCTTTCGAGCAAGGTATCGGCTTGACTCGCGACTGCCAGGCGGCGCTGGCCCAGGCCGAGCAGAAGGTGCAGTTGTTGCTCGAACGCGACGGCGAGCTGACCGAAGAACCGTTCGACGCGGAACAGCCTGAATGATCGGCGCATATCAGGCCAGCAGCCAGGCCCGGGTCAATGCTGCCTTGGAAACCTTGTTCGGCGCCCCGAGCCCGGAACTGGCGCGGCTGTACGAAGCCATGCGCTACAGCGTGATGAACGGCGGCAAGCGGGTACGTCCGCTGCTGGCCTATGCGGCGTGCGAAGCCCTCGGCGCCGCGGCCGAGCAGGCCAACGGCGCGGCTTGCGCGGTTGAGCTGATTCACGCCTATTCCCTGGTGCATGACGACCTGCCGGCCATGGACGATGACGACCTGCGTCGCGGCCAGCCAACGACTCACAAAAAATTCGACGAAGCCTGCGCGATCCTCGCCGGTGATGGCCTGCAGAGCCTGGCCTTCAGTGCGCTGCTGGACCCGACCCTGAGCGATTGCCCGGCACAGGTTCGCCTGGACATGGTCAGCGCCCTGGCATTGGCGGCAGGCCCTGCCGGAATGGTCGGCGGCCAGGCCATCGACCTCGGTTCGGTGGGCTTGAAGCTCGATCAGGACGCGCTGGAATACATGCACCGGCACAAGACCGGCGCGTTGATCGAAGCCAGCGTCAAGCTCGGTGCCCTGGCCAGTGGCCGGGCCACGCCCGCACAGCTGCAAGCCTTGCAAACCTATGCCCGGGCCATCGGCCTGGCGTTCCAGGTGCAGGACGACATTCTCGACGTCGAAAGCGATACCCAGACCCTGGGCAAGCGCCAAGGCGCCGACATCGCGCGGGACAAGCCGACCTACCCGGCCCTGCTCGGCCTCGATGCCGCCAAGGCCTACGCCCTGGAACTGCGCGACCAGGCCCTGGCCGCGCTGCGACCCTTTGACGCGGCGGCCGAGCCGTTGCGCGACTTGGCGCGTTATATCGTCGAACGACGCAGCTGATACACGGTCAACCCATTTAAGTGCGTATCGGCCAAGTTCCGGCCGACGCGTGGGCAGCTTGCGATGCATAAGGTAAACTGCCGCCTCTTTCTATACCTATAACGATTCGCCTGATGCCCACGACGTTTCAAGAGATTCCCCGCAAGCGCCCGACCACGCCCCTGCTGGACCGCGCCAACACGCCGGACGGCCTGCGTCGCCTGGGTGAAGCCGAGCTGGAAACCCTGGCCGATGAGTTGCGCCTGGAACTGCTCTACACGGTCGGCCAGACCGGTGGGCACTTCGGCGCGGGCCTTGGCGTCATCGAGCTGACCATCGCGTTGCATTACGTCTTCGACACCCCGGACGACCGGCTGGTGTGGGACGTCGGGCACCAGGCGTATCCGCATAAAATCCTCACTGGACGTCGCGACCGCATGGGCACGCTGCGCCAGAAGGACGGCATCGCCGCCTTCCCGCGCCGTTCCGAGAGCGAATACGACACCTTCGGCGTTGGCCACTCCAGCACCTCCATCAGCGCCGCCCTGGGCATGGCAATTGCCGCCCGCCTGCAGAACAGCGAACGCAAGGCGATCGCCGTGATCGGCGACGGCGCACTGACCGCCGGCATGGCCTTCGAGGCGCTGAACCATGCGCCGGAAGTCGACGCCAACATGCTGGTGATCCTCAACGACAACGACATGTCGATTTCGCGCAACGTCGGCGGCTTGTCCAACTACCTGGCCAAGATTCTTTCCAGCCGCACCTACGCCAGCATGCGAGAAGGCAGCAAGAAGGTCCTGTCGCGCCTGCCCGGCGCCTGGGAAATCGCCCGTCGCACCGAAGAATATGCCAAGGGCATGCTGGTGCCCGGCACGCTGTTTGAAGAGCTGGGCTGGAACTACATCGGCCCCATCGACGGCCATGACCTGCCGACCCTGATCGCCACCCTGCGCAACATGCGCGACCTCAAGGGCCCGCAGTTCCTGCACGTGGTCACCAAGAAAGGCAAAGGCTTCGCCCCCGCGGAAGTCGACCCGATCGGTTATCACGCCATCACCAAGCTCGAACCCCTGGACGCCCCGGCAGCCGCGCCGAAAAAGGCCGGCGGACCGAAGTATTCCGGCGTGTTCGGCCAATGGCTGTGTGACATGGCCGCCGCCGACCCGCGCCTGGTGGGCATCACCCCGGCAATGAAGGAAGGCTCGGACCTGGTGGCCTTCAGCGAACGCTACCCGCAGCGTTATTTCGACGTGGCGATCGCCGAGCAACATGCCGTGACCCTTGCCGCCGGCATGGCCTGCGAAGGCGCCAAGCCTGTCGTGGCGATCTACTCGACGTTCCTGCAGCGCGGCTATGACCAGCTCGTCCACGATGTAGCCGTGCAGAACCTCGACGTGCTGTTCGCCATCGACCGCGCCGGGCTGGTGGGTGAAGACGGCCCGACCCACGCCGGGAGCTTCGACTTGTCGTACCTGCGTTGCATCCCCGGCATGCTGGTGATGACGCCGAGCGATGAAAACGAACTGCGCAAGATGCTCACCACCGGCCACCTGTTCAACGGCCCGGCGGCGGTGCGTTACCCGCGCGGCACCGGCCCGAACGCCACGATTGAAAGCGAACTGGAGCCGATCGAGATCGGCAAAGGCGTGATCCGTCGCCAAGGCAAGCAAACCGCCTTGCTGGTGTTTGGCGTTCAACTGGCCGAGGCCCTGAAAGTCGCCGAGACACTCGACGCCACCGTGGTGGACATGCGTTTCGTCAAACCCCTGGACGAAGCCATGGTCCGCGAGATGGCCAGCAGCCACGAACTGCTGGTGACCATTGAAGAGAACGCCATCATGGGCGGCGCCGGCTCGGCGGTCAGCGAGTGCCTGGCGCGGGAAAACATCCTCAAGCCCGTGCTGCACCTGGGCCTGCCGGACACCTACGTCGAACACGCGAAGCCTCCGCAGATGCTGGCCGAATGCGGGCTGGACGAGGCTGGGATCGAAGCGGCGGTTCGGCTGCGGTTGCAACTGCTGGGCCTGTAACTCTCAAGACCGCACAGACTCCTTGTGGGAGCGAGCCTGCTCGCGAA
>NZ_JAOSHO010000141.1 GCF_025917275.1 Pseudomonas agronomica
CGGGAGCAAGCTCCCTCGCCACGGATTTACCGAATTTCTTGTTCAGGGCGGACGTTGCCGATCCTTATCGGGTCGCGTCTTCAGAGGTCCTTGACCAGCCGCAGCGCATCGTAGATCGCGGCATGGGTATTACGCGCCGACACCGCGTCGCCGATGCGGAACAGTTGGAAGCGGCCCTCGGGATTGGTCACGATGTCCTGGGTTTTCCCGGCGATCAGGTTGTGCTGTTCGACTGCGCCGTCGTTGCTCGAATGCGGGCGCAACTCGAAGTACAGGTCATCCAGGGGCAGGGTGCCGTGGTTGACCACCACCTGATCGACCACGCGCTGCTTGTGCACCTGGCCGTAATCGCTGCCGAAACTGGCGACCAACTGGCCGTCGCGCTTCTCCACGGAATCGACCCGATAGGTGACGGTGAAGGTGACGTTCAGGTCTTGCAGGCTGCGCATGTACGGCACCAGGTTCATGGCCATCACTTCCGGCGCGAACGATCGGTCGGGCGTGACGATCTCCAGTTTCGCACCGCTGTTGGCGATCACCTCGGCGGCCTGTAGCGCCGCGTGGTCGCCGGCGTCGTCAAAGATCAGCACGTTCTGGCCGGGTTTGACGTCGCCGGAAATGATGTCCCAGGTCGAAACCACCAGTTCGTTGCCTTGCTTGAGCACCTCGGTGTGGGGCAGGCCGCCCGTGGCGACGATCACCACGTCCGGTTCCTGGGCCAGGACTGTCTCGGCTTCGGCCCAGGTGTTGAATTGGAACTTCACGCCCAGCCGTTCGCACTGCGCCATGCGCCAGTCGATGATGCTGATCATCTCGCGGCGACGCTCGCTCTGCGCGGTCAGGCGGATCTGCCCGCCTGGCTGGTCGGCCACTTCGAGCACCGTGACGTCATGGCCGCGTTCACCGGCTACCCGTGCCGCTTCCAGCCCCGCCGGGCCGGTGCCGATCACCACGACCTTGCGCTTGACCGGCGCCTTGGGAATGTCGTGGGGCATGGTAGTTTCGCGCCCGGTGGCGGCGTTGTGGATGCAGTACGCGGCGCCGCCCTGGTAGATGCGATCCAGGCAATAGTTGGCGCCAACGCAGGGGCGGATGTCCTCTTCACGCTTTTCGATGATCTTGCGCACGATGTGCGGGTCGGTCATGTGGGCGCGGGTCATGCCGATCATGTCCACCTTGCCCGAGGCAATGGCGTGTCGCGCGGTGGCGACGTCCGGGATCTTCGCCGCATGGAACGTCGGGAAACCGGTGGCCGAGCGGATCTCACCGGCAAAATCCAGGTGCGGCGAGTTGCGCATGCCCTGGATCGGGATCACGTCGGTGAGGCCGGCATCGGTGTCGATATGGCCGCGCACGACGTTGAGGAAATCCACCAGGCCGCTGTCCTTGAGCATCTGGGAAATCCGGATGCCGTCGCTGGCACCGAAGCCCCCTGGCAAGTCTTCGTCGCCGGTGTAGCGCACCCCCAGCAGGAAATCCTCACCGCAACGCTGGCGGATACCGCGCAGCACATCGAAGGTGAAGCGCATGCGGTTTTCCAGCGAGCCACCGTAAGGCCCGTCGAGATCGTTGGTCAGTGGCGACCAGAATTGATCCATGAGATGCCCGTAGGCCTGCAGCTCCAGGCCATCAAGTCCGGCAGCCTTCATGCGTTCGGCGGCATCCACGTAATCCTTGATGATCCGGTCGATGTCCCAGTCTTCCATCTTTTTCGGGAAGGCCCGGTGGGATGCTTCGCGGCGATGGGACGGCGAGACGACCGGCAGCCAGTCTGCCTTGTCCCAGCGCGTGCGCCGGCCCAGGTGGGTCAGTTGGATCATCACCGCCGCGCCGTGCTCGTGGCACTCGTCAGTCAGGTCCTTCATCCATTTGACCACTTCGTCCTTGTACGCCAGCACGTTGTTGAACACCGGCGGGCTGTCCCGGGAAACAGCGGCGGAGCCGGCGGTCATGGTCAACGCCACGCCGGCCTTGGCCCGCTCGACGTGATAGGCACGGTACAAGTCCTTCGGCATGCCATCGACGGGATACGCCGGTTCATGAGAGGTGGTCATGATCCGATTCTTGAGCGTCAGGTGCTTGATTTTGTAGGGCTGCAGCAGAGGATCACTGGACATGGTGTTGCTCCGGGAACAGAACATCAGGCTGGGTTTTGACATAACGGTATGTGCAATGTTCATGTGTGTCAACGATTGAGACACAGGTGTACATTTTTCTTGCGCCACGGAAAAACCAGGATTACCATCCAGTCGAAACAGGGGTGATCCGGCACGTATGGCCGGTCGTCCGCGTCGATCCAGAGTGCGAGGGGGATGCGAGGAATCATGAAAGTGCTCGTTGCGGTAAAGCGCGCCATCGACCCGAATGTGAAAGTCCGGGTAAAGGCTGACGGTTCGGACGTCGAGCTCAACGGCGTGAAAATGGCCTTGAACCCGTTCTGCGAAATCGCGGTAGAAGAGGCGATCCGCCTCAAGGAGAAGGGGCTGGCGTCCGAGGTCGTGGTGGTCTCGGTGGGCAGTTCCGCCGCGCAGGAACAATTGCGCACGGCGTTGGCGCTGGGTGCGGATCGAGCGCTTCTGGTGGAGACGAGCGCCGTCCTCGAGCCGCTCAACGTGGCCAAGTATTTGAGCAAGGTGATCGATCAGGAAAAGCCGCAACTGATCCTGTTCGGCAAGCAGGCGATTGATCAGGAGAACAATCAGGTCGGGCAAATGGTGGCGCAGTTGATCGGCTGCGGTCAGGCCACTTACGCCTCGGCGGTCGATCATGTCGACGGACAATGGGTCGTCGAGCGTGAAGTCGACGGCGGCAGCCAGGTCGTCGCCCTCACGGTGCCCGCAGTGGTGACCTGTGATTTGCGCCTGAACCAACCGCGCTACGCCTCGTTGCCGAACATCATGAAAGCCAAGAAAAAACCGTTGGAAATCATTGCCGCCGACACCTTGGGCGCGAGCGTGAAGGAACACGCTCGATTGTTGGGCGTGGTCCCTCCGCCGGTGCGCAAGGCAGGCATCACGGTCGCTTCGGTGACTGAGCTGGTGGACAAATTGAAAAACGTGGCGGGGGTGATTTGATGCGCAGCTTAGTGATCGCCGAGCACAGTGCCGGTCAACTGACGGCAGGCACACGCAGTGCTGTGACCGCCGCCGTGGCGCTGGGTGCCGAGACGGATTTGCTGGTCCTGGGCGGCGCTGACGCGCCGGAAGTGGCGCGCCAAGCCGCGCTCGTCCAAGGCCTGGACCGCGTCTTGCTGGCGCAGGATGCGTGGTTCGAAAACGCACTGGCCGAAAATATCCAGCCGCTGATCACGTCGTTGGTCTGCGAGGGTTATACGCACGTTTTCGCCGACGCCAGCAGCATGGGCCGCAACCTGTTGCCACGGATCGCGGCCAGCCTGGACGTCGGCATGCTTTCCGACGTTACCGCTATCGTTTCGGCGGACACCTTCGAGCGACCCATCTATGCCGGCAATGCGATCGCCACGGTGCAATCCCTCGATCCAATCAAGTTGCTCACCGTCCGCGCCTCGGCGTTTGCCCAGGCGTTATCCCATGACAAATCCTGCGAAGTCATGGAAGTGGAGGGCGGCCAAAGCGCAACCCATGTCCGCTTTGTCAGCGAGCAACTGACAACCAGCGCAAGGCCCGATCTGTCGAGCGCCCGCGTCGTGGTGTCCGGCGGCCGGGGGATGCAGGCCAAAGACAATTTTGCCTTGGTCGAACGCGTGGCGGACAAGCTTGGTGGCGCGGTGGGTGCCTCCCGCGCAGCGGTGGATTCAGGGTTTGCCCCCAACGATCTGCAGGTTGGGCAAACGGGGAAAATCGTCGCGCCAGAGCTTTACATCGCGGCGGGCATCAGCGGGGCCATCCAGCACCTGGCGGGTATGAGCGGTTCCAAAGTGATCGTCGCGATCAACCAGGACGCCGAGGCGCCGATTGCCCAGGTGGCGGATTACCTGTTGGTGGCGGATTTGTTCGAGGCTTTGCCGGCACTCGAGAAGGCGTTGTGAATGAGCCGGTCATTGCGGTTGGAGACGCCAGAGGGCGGAGGAGGGCCGAAAAAACATCTGTCCCCATGATTTTCATAACTAGAACTAACCGGAAGGCCGCGTGCGGTCGTGATGGGAAATGAATGCTTCTGCTGCCCTGCCAATAACTATTAATACAGTCTGCGGAGATGCACATGATGACGTTACCCAGTAAAACTTTAATCGGCTGGTTTGCAGGCCTTGCTTTAGCCTGCAGCAGCCTGATCGTCCAAGCCGAGGAACCCGCGCCCATCCGTATCGGCTGGGTGAACTGGTCGGACACGGAAATCGCGGTGAAACTGGCGAACACTGCGTTGCAGGATCACCTCAAGCAACCGGTCAAGTTGGTGCTGGCCGACATCGGCATCCAGTTCCAGGCGCTGGCTAACGGCAATATCGACTTGATCCCGATGGTCTGGCTGCCCAGCACCCACAAGTCCTTCTATGACAAATACAAGGACAGGCTCGAAGACCTCGGCGTGCTGTACGAAGGCCGGATCGGCATGGCGGTGCCCACTTCCATTCCCACCAGCGAGATCGCCAGTGTCGAGGACCTCAACAAGCCTGAAGTGCGGGAAAAACTCGGTGGCAAGATCCTCACATCGGAAGTGGGTAACGGACAGTACAAGCTGACGGAAAAGGCCATCAAGGAATACAAACTCGACGGCTACAAAATGGTAGCTTCGTCGGAATCCGGGATGCTGAGCGAGCTGGATCGCAACATCAAGCGCGACAAATGGTCGTTGGTCAACGCCTGGAGTCCGCACTGGATGTTCGCCAAATGGCCGCTGCGCTACCTCGATGATCCGAAGCAGATCTTCGGCGGCGCCGAGCAGATCCACGCCGTCGCACGCAAAGGTTTCAGCGCGGAGCACCCTGACGTCGCGCGTTTCTTCGCCAATTTCAAGATCCCCAAGGCTGACCTCGAGAAGCTGATGGCGGATGCCCGTGACAGCACGGCGGACAAGGTGGTTGCGGAATATTACGCAACCAACAAGCCGCGTTTCGAAGCGATGTTTGGCAGCCAGACGGCTTCTGCGACGCCAGCCCAGTGATGGCCGTTGCTATCCGATAGCTGTTGCAGTCCGGTGCCCTTGGTCGAGAGCCGAGGGCACTGTCTGCTGTGTCCTGTCGCAGGTGTAGCAGGGCAGGGGGTTGTTCCATTCAGAGGCTGAGCGATGACCGTGACAACGCTGGGTATCAAGTTGGATGAGGAGACACGCGCCAGGTTGAAGTCGGCATCGGCCAGGTTGGACCGGACTTCGCACTGGTTCATGAAAAAGGCGATTTTGAATTTCATTGAACAAGTCGAAGCCGGGGCCGGCGTTGAGGCACTCGTAGCCGCCGAAGCGCTGGAACGGGATCGGTTGCGCCATAGCATTGCGAGGCGCCGCACAGAGAGCAGCCTGCTTGAAGATACCGTCCCCGGTGCGCGCGGTGCATGATCATGACACCCCCCGCCCTCGGTTAGGGATCGCCCTGTGCCTTCTGTCCATGCTGATTTTCGCAGCCCAGGATGGCGTCACCAAAGTACTGGTCAAAGACCTGCCGGTCGCGCAGTTGGTGATGGTGCGCTATTGGGTGTTCCTGGCTTTTGCTGTCGGTTATAGCGTCTATCAGGGCAGCCTGCGGACTGCGTGTCGAAGCCACCATCCTTACCAGCAGGTCATCCGTGCGCTCATCGGCGTGGGTGAGAGCGCCTTGTTCGGATTGGGGCTGCGCTATCTGGGTCTGGCTGAAATGCATGCCCTGTATGCAGTGTTCCCCTTGATGACATTGGCGTTGGCGGGTGCGTTCCTGGGCGAGTTCATTGGCGTGCGTCGATGGATTGCCGCTGCCATTGGTTTCACGGGGACGCTGGTTATCCTTCGGCCCGGCTCCAGTGTCTTCGAGCTAGCGGCGCTGATTCCGCTGTTGTCTGCCCTGGGTTTCGCGATTTTCAGTGTGCTGACCCGACGGATCAGCCAGCATGATTCCTTCGCCACGAATATGCTTTACATGGGCTTCTTCGGCGCGATCACTATCACCTTGTTGGGGCTTCCCGGATGGGTGGCGCCGAGTCCGATGCAATGGGGCCTGATTGCGGTGCTGTCCACGACAGGCGTGGTAGCCCAACTGTTGTTTCTCCAGGCGCTGAAGTATGCGACGGCGGCCACACTCCAGCCGTTCAACTACACGCTGCTGGTCTTTGCCACGCTGATTGGCCTGTTGGTCTTCGGCGAGTTGCCAGACACCTTGACCGTCGTGGGTGCCTGCCTGGTGATTGCTGGCGGGATGTACGCGATCAAGGCAAAAGGGTAGCGAACGGGCGGGCGAGCCGTCCATGGCTCGAAAGGTCGCTACTGATTCTTGTCCAGCGTCCTCAACGACTGCGGCAAGCCCCACATCAGCAAGGCCCCGGCCAGGATGCATGTGGCGCCGATGACGTACAGCGCCGGCGTGGTGCTGCCGGACATGTCCTTGATGTAGCCCACCATCACCGGGCTGACGATCCCGCCGAACTGCCCCAGTGTGTTGATCAGCGCGATCCCTCCCGCCGCGCCGGCTCCTGCACCTGCGAGCAGCTTGGGAGGAAGTGCCCAGAAGGCCGGGATCGATGCGATGATGCCGCTGCCGAGCAATGCCAGGGAAATGGTCAGCAGCAGCGTGTGGCTCGCAAAGATGCCCGCGCTGAAGAAACCGATCGCGCCGGCAAGCACCAGGCCGCAGACGAACTTGCGCCGCTCGCCGGTGGCGTCGGACCAGCGCCCGATCACCACCATGCTGACGGCGCCGCAGATATAAGGGATCGCGGTGAGCAGGCCAATGACGGTCGGGCTTTCGGTGCCGGCGCTGCGGATGAGTTGCGGCGCCCAGAAATTGAGCCCGTACGAAGCGACCTGGATGAGGAAATAGATCAGGCCCAACATCAGGAAGCCCGGCAATTTCAGCGCCGTCATCAATGAGCCGCCATGCTTATGGGGTTCCTGGCTGGCGATACGACTGGCCAGGTAGCTTTTCTCCGCATCGGTCAGCCATTTGGCGTCCGTGACGCGGTCCTTGAGGGTGAACAGCACGACCAGGCCCAAACCTATGCAGGGAATGCCACCCAGCAAGAACAACCAGTGCCAGCCGCGCATCTGCAGGACGCCGTCCATATGACCCAGGACGAGGCCGGACACCGGTGCGCCGATCAACCCGGCAAACGCAGACGCCAGGAACAGCGTGGAGGTGATACGCCCGCGGTAGTTTTGTGGAAACCACAGGGTGAGGTAGTACAACACACCGGGGGCGAAGCCTGCTTCCATGGCTCCGATGATGAAGCGCAGGACATAGAACTGCCATTCCGCGGTGACGAAGACCATCAGCGCCGTCGCGATCCCCCAGGACATCATGATGCGAGCGATCCAGCGCCGCGCGCCAACCTTGTAGAGCATCATGTTGCTGGGCACTTCGAACAGGACGTAGCCGACAACGAACAGTCCGGCGCCCAGTCCGTAGGCGGTATCACTCAGGCTCAGGTCGGCTTGCAATTGAAACTTGGCGAAGCTGATGTTGATGCGGTCGAAGAACGCGAACAGATAGCAGACCATGATCAAGGGCATCAGTCGCCATGCCACCTTGGCGATCAAGGCTTTTTCATCGTTGGCCACGGTGGCGACGCCGTCGCCCTGTGAGGTTACGGATACGGACATGAGTTTTTCTCCAGGCGAGTTTCCCTAGGGGAACCCTTTTGTTTTTGTTGTCTGGCTGGCGACCCGAGTCGCCTCGTTGTGTGTCAATCGATACCCGGAGGCAGCGGATGAAGGTCACAGTTTCGCCCCGCCTTGGCCACTTGCCCCGGCATTTCATGCCCGAGAAGCGAGGGCAGGGTGCGGGACAGTTTCAGCAAGTGGGGCAGGTCGATTCCGGTGTCGATGCCGATTTCTTCGCAGAGATTCACCAGGTCTTCGGTGCAGATATTTCCTGAGGCGCCCGGGGCGAAAGGGCAGCCTCCCAGTCCACCGAGCGAGGCGTCGAAACGCCGGCCCCCGGCCTCGTAGGCTGCCAGCACGTTGCACAGGCCCAGGCCTCGGGTGTTGTGGAAGTGCAACGTCAAGGCACTGGCGGGAAGTCGTTCCAACACCCGGCGCACCAGCCGGTAGACCTGGCGTGGGTTGGCCATGCCGGTGGTATCGGCCAAGGTCACACCCTGCATGCCGAACGTTTGGTAGGCATCGACCAGGCGCATCACCACGTCTTCATCGACCGGCCCTTCGAACGGGCAGCCAAAGGTCGTCGCTACCGAGCCGTTGAGGCTGACGCCGCTGTTGCCCGCCAGGGAAACCACGTCGGCAAAGGCCGCCAGGGACTGCTCGCGGGTCATGCGCATGTTGGCCAGGTTGTGGCTCTGGCTCGCTGACAGCACCAGGTTCAGTTCGTCGGCCTTGGCGTGGAGTGCCCGTTGCGCACCCTTGAGGTTTGGGATCAGCGCGACATAGATGACGCCGGGGCGCCGCGTGATGCTCTGGAAGACGTGCTCTCCATCACGCAGCGCCGCAATGGCCTTGGGCGACACGAAGGATCCCGCTTCAATACGAGTGAAGCCGGCCAGGGACAACTGATCGATGAGTTGGACCTTGTCCGCGGTTTCGACCCAGGTCGGCTCGATCTGCAGGCCATCCCGGGGCGAAACTTCCTGGACGATAAGGCGTTGCGAGTAGTCGGTAATCATTGCACGACCCCCTCATTCTTCAGACGTTGGATGGCGCTTTCGTCCAGGCCCAGTTCCCCCAGAACGGCTTGGGTGTGTTGCCCCAGGCTCGGTCCTTGCCAATTGACGGTGCCGGGTGTGGCCGACAGCTTGGGGACGATCCCGGGCATCTTTACCGCGGCGCCGCCCGGAAGCTGCGCATCCAGGATCATGTCGCGCGCCTGGTAGTGCGGGTCGCTGACGATGTCCTCCACGGAGTAGATTCGCCCCGCCGGCACCTCGGCTTTTTCCAACGTGTCGAGGACTGCATCAATTGGCAGCCTGATGCTCCACTCGCTGATGGCGCGATCGAGCTGTTCGCATTCCGCGACCCGTCCGTCGTTATGGGCGAATGCCGGATTTTCACCCAGGTCGGGTCGCCCAATGGCGATCATCAGGCGCTTGAAAATGGGGTCGCTGTTGCCGGCGATGACGACGTAGCCACCATCCGCCGTCGGGTAGGTATTGGACGGCGCGATGCCCGGCAAGGCGCCGCCGCTGCGTTCGCGGACATGGCCGAGCATGGCGTATTCCGGCACGAGGCTTTCCATCACGTTGAACACGCTTTCGACCAGGGAAACGTCGACGACCTGGCCGTCGCCCTGGCCGGTCTTGACCCGCAACAACGACATCAGCGCGCCCATGACCGCATGCATCGAGGCCAGCGAATCGCCGAGGCTGACGCCCATGCGCGCGGGCGGCGATTGCGGGTCGCCGGTGGTATAGCGAACCCCGCCCATGGCCTCGCCGATCGCACCGAATCCCGGGCGGTCGCGGTAAGGGCCGGTCTGCCCATAACCGGAGATCCGCACGAGGGTCAGCTTGGGATTGAGCGCATGCAGCACGTCCCAACCCAGCCCGAGTTTTTCCAATGCACCAGGGCGAAGATTCTCGATCAGCACATCGGCGCTTTCGGCCAGTTGCTTGACGATCGCGATGCCTTCGGCGGATTTGAGATTGAGTGCCAGGGATTTTTTGTTGCGTGACTGCAGGTACCACCAGAGCGAGGTGCCTTCGTGCAGCTTTCGCCACTTGCGAAGCGGGTCGCCTTGGCCAAGGCTTTCGATCTTGATCACCTCGGCGCCAAATTCAGCCATCAAGCGCGCGGCAAAAGGGGCGGCGATGAGCGTTCCGATCTCGATGACGCGGATTCCGCTAAGAGCAGTCATGGTGCAGCCTCGTGTTTCTTGGAATTTGTGCCAAGACTAGAGGCTGACCCTAAGCGGATTCCAACCTTGTGTTGGAAAGAGGCGTTCGCGTTTCGCGAACGCGGCGTTGGATCATTCGTTGAGCTGGAGGTGGTCGAACAACAACCGGCTCACGGGGGACAGGGCGTCGCGCTCGCGAACCACCAGCAGCAGCGTTCGATGGGACCAGTCATCGGTGAGCGGCACGACCGTCAACCCAAGGCCTTGCCCAAACAGTTCGTAGGCTTTGTACGGCAGGACGCCGATGCCCATGTTCGCCTGCACCATCCGACAGACCGCGTCGAACCCTGGCACATGGATGCGCACGCGCAAGGATTCACCGAGGGCATTGGCGGCAGCGTGGACACGACTGTTGATCGAACTCGCGGCGTGCAGGCCGATATGGTCGTATGGCAAGGTTTCCGAAAAGGCCACCTGGGCCCGGTTGGCCAATGGGTGGTCAGGGCGCATGACCACGGCCAGGCGGTCGTGCCGGTAAGGCACGCTGAACAGGTCCTTGGTGTCACTGTCCATCGTGCAGATGCCCAGGTCGGCAACACCGTCGATGATCCCTTCGACGACGCCCGTGCTGGGGCGTTCCTCCAGATCGACTTTCACCCGCAGGTGGGTGGACACGAAGCTGTGCAGGTCTTCGGGCAGGAATTGGATGATGGCCGAGAGATTGGCAAGCATGCGCACGTAGCCCCTGAGCCCTTGCAGGTGCTCGCCGACTTCGATGCCGACTTTCTCCACCTCGGCCAGCATGCGTCGCGCGTGGTGCAGCAGTGTTTCGCCGGCGCCGGTCAGGGACATGCCTTTTGCGGTACGGGAAAACAGCGCGACGCCCAGCACTTCCTCAAGCTCCATCAAGCGCTTGCTGGCCGCCGACACCGCGATAGCTTCCCTCGATGCCGCGCGGGTCAAGGTGCCTTCTTCATGGACGGCGACGAACAGCTGAAGCGTGATGAGGTCCAGGCGTCTGATCAGTTGCTTGTGGAGCATGGAGCCTGTCCTGTTGGTTGAGCTTGCCTCCCGACGTGTAACACAAAACCATTTGTGGGAGCGAGCCTGCTCGCGAAAGCGTCGTCACAATCAACGAAGAAGTTGAATGTGCTGGCCTCTTCGCGAGCAGGCTCGCTCCCACATTTGTTTTTTAGCGGGACCTGAGCCTGGTTTAGAACTTGAAGCGCCCCACCAGGCCCTTGAGCTGCCCGGAAATATCCGTCAGACGGGTCGAACCGGTCTGTGCGGTGTGGGCGAATTCCTCGACCAGTTGCGCATCGGAATGAATCTGCGCGATGTGCCGGTTGATGTCTTCCGCCACTTGGTGCTGTTGTTCCGCGGCGGTGGCGATTTGCGTGTTCTGGTCGCGGATCGAGTCCACCGAGGTGCGGATCTTGTCGAAGCTGTCGCGGGCCTGCTGGATGCGCTCGACGCTGGTGTGCGACACCTGCAGGCTGTTCTGCATCTGGTGTGTCACTTCCTGGGTGCGCCGGGCGAGGTTGCCGAGCAGAC
>NZ_JAOSHO010000142.1 GCF_025917275.1 Pseudomonas agronomica
TTCGCGAGCAGGCTCGCTCCCACAGGAGAAGTGCGACCGAAACGGCATCACATCGCGCAGACGACCCGATTACGTCCGCTGGCCTTGGCCTGGTACAGCGCCTTGTCCGCAGCAAGCAAGAGTTGCTGCAGCTCGCCATACGGCCCGTTTACCCAAGTGGCAATGCCGATACTCACCGTCATGGGCGCTTCACCCTCGACGACAGGTGGCAACTGCTCCACCGCGTCGCGAATGTTCTGGGCCATGGTGAAGGCGCCGGCGGTGGTGGTCTCTGGCAGCACCACCGAGAACTCTTCACCGCCATAGCGCGCCGCCAGGTCGGCAGGGCGTCGGACGTGTTGGCCAATCAACTGCGCCAAGTTGCGCAGGGCTTCGTCGCCCTGTTGGTGACCATGACGATCGTTGAACACCTTGAAGTGATCCGCGTCGATCATCAGCACAGACAGCGGTTGGCCCGAACGCTGGGCGCGCTGCCATTCCCGATGCAGCGTTTCGTCCAGGGTTCGGCGGTTGGCCAGGCCGGTGAGGGAATCGACGGATGCCAATTGGGCCAGTTCCCGTTCGGCGATGTGGCGGCGTCGCAACTCACGGCGCAGCAACCAGGTGAGCCAGAGCAGGCTGATGCACAGCGCGCCCGTGGCGCC
Organism: Pseudomonas agronomica; assembly: GCF_025917275.1. Classification (GTDB taxonomy): domain Bacteria; phylum Pseudomonadota; class Gammaproteobacteria; order Pseudomonadales; family Pseudomonadaceae; genus Aquipseudomonas; species Aquipseudomonas agronomica. The sequence goes on from NZ_JAOSHO010000142.1 coordinate 645, forward strand.
ACTGACCAGGAGCGCGGTACGTTGCCAGGATGCAAAGACTTCCCGGGAGGAGAGCGCGACCACGACGATCAGCGGTAAGTCACCGACTTGGGAAAAGGTATACAGGCGTTGTGTCTGATCGACGCTGGATATGCCGGAGAAGCTGCCGTTGCCTTCGCGCAGGATGCGTACGAAGTTCGGTCGATTGCTGAAGTTCTTGCCGATCATGTCTTCAGCCAAGGGGGGCTCCTGGGCCAGCAGCGTTCCGTCGGCGCTGACCAGGTTGACCGTCCCGCCGCGACCGATATTCAGGCTTTTGAACAACTGGCTGAAATAACTCAGGCGCATCGCGGCCTCGGCCACCCCGACGAACTCGCCCCGGTCGTCGTCCAGGCGATAGCTGAAGCTGATGCGCCAGTCGTGCGGCTCGCTTCGAGCCCGGAAGGGGCGACTGATCATCATGCGCGGGCTTGGATCCTGGACATGTGACTGGAAATATTCCCGTTCGGCGTAGTTGCCTTTGCGTGGCTCGACCGAGGCCGAGTCAGCAATCACGTCGCCGCGCTTGTCGAGCAAAAAGATATCGCCTTTATAAGGCGCTGCGGTGGCGCGGTCGAACAGGGCAAGGTGGCGGATCGTTGGCGAAACGTCCTTGAGGTCCTGGCGTTTTGCCGCGGCAATCAGGCCCTGCAGTGAAACATCGTAGAGTTCTACGTTGCGCAGCACGTCGGCGTCGATCAGTTGCACGATGTTGCTCGCCGCACGTGTCGCCGCCTGCTGTGCGCTGGCATGTTCGCGAATCAGCAGGTACGTCACGATACTCAGGATGGCAATGACAACCAGCGAGCTGGCCAGAACGAGAACCCGTTCCGAACGTATCGAAAACGGGATATTGCCGGGTGTTGCACTGCTCGCGCTCATGATTCCGATCTGCATTGTCATGTGGCTGGGATCCTTCCCATAGGCTGCTCGTCTACAACTGCCGATGGCCGGCAGAGACAATACTGGCCTTTTGCAAGATTGTGCTCGGGACACTGGAATTGAGCAATCCACATCGTGGCTTATTTCAAGCCGGCAAACGGATTCCAAAAGTATTTGCGCCGCGGTCGCTGCGCACAAACACATCGCCGCCATGCATCAACGCGATCGCCTTGACGATGGCCAGGCCCAACCCGTGGTTGGCGCCGCTGTTGCTGCGTGATGCATCCACCCGATAGAAGCGTTCGAACAGGCGCGGCAAGTGTTCGCCGGCGATCGGTTCGCCGGGGTTAGTGACGCCGAGGGTGACCTGGTCGCCAACGGCTTCGATGCGCACGTCGATCACCTGGCCCGGCGCGGTGTGCTGGACTGCGTTGCTGAGCAGATTGATCAGGGCCCGGCGCAGGTGGGCGATTTCGATCGTGGCTTGGGCGTCGCCGTGGACGCGAACCTGGACCTGGGCGTCTTCCAGAATGAAATCCAGGTAGTCGAGGGTGGTTGCCACTTCATCGGCGAGGGACGTCGTGGTCAGCTTGGTGGCCTTGCTGCCCTGGTCCGCGCTGGCGAGGAACAGCATGTCGTTGATGATGGAGCGCAGCCGCTCCAGCTCCTCGAGGTTCGATTGCAGCACTTCGAAGTAATGCTCCGCCGAGCGCCCCCGGGTCAGCGCCACCTGGGTCTGGCCGATCAGGTTGGTCAGTGGGGAGCGCAGCTCATGGGCCACGTCCGCGTTGAACGATTCGAGCCGGGAGTACGCCTGTTCGACCCGATCGAGGGTGGTATTGAACGAATTGACGAACTGGCTGAGTTCCGGGGGCAACGGTGACAGGCGCAAACGTCCGGTGAGGCGCGGCGGGGCCAGGCGTTGGGCTTCGTCGGAGAGCTTTATGAGCGGCTTGAGACCGATGCGCGCGACCCAATAACCCAGCAGCGAAGCCAGCAGCACACCGATACAGGCCAGGCTCACCAGTGCCACCAGCAAATGATGCTGGGTCTGATAGAACGTCTCGGTGTCGATGCCGATGATGAAGCGCAGGGGCGGGCGTTGGTCCTTGGCCGGGAACTGGCTCACCAGGACTTTCATCGGATAGTGCCGATCAGGCAACGTCAGGTCGCGCTTGCCCAACGGGCCTTGGGCAACGGCGCGAACCTGCGGATCGGGGTTGCCGTATTCAAAGCGCGGGTCGCCGCTGACGATCCAGAAATGGATGCGCTTGTCTTCTTCGCCCAGCAACCGCAGCTTGTTGTTGATCTTCACCCAATGCTCAGACGTGCCGAACCGACCAACAGTGGATTCCAGCACGCTGTAGCGGGCGTCGAGTTCCGCTTCCGGCAGCAGGCCCAGGCCTTTTTCGACCTGCTGGTACAAGGCGCCGCCAATCAGCAGGAACACCAGCGCCGCCACCAGCGTGAACATGCCGCTCAGGCGCAGCGCGATGCTGTTACTCACCTCGATTCTCCAGCACGTACCCCATCCCTCGGATGGTGTGCAAGAGCTTGTGCTCGAAGGGCCCGTCCAGCTTGGCCCGCAGGCGCTTGATCGCCACCTCGACGACGTTGGCGTCGCTGTCGAAGTTGATGTCCCAGACCATTTCGGCAATGGCCGTCTTTGAAAGGATTTCGCCCTGGCGGCGGGCGAGGACGCTGAGCAGCGAGAATTCCTTGGCGGTCAGGTCCAGGCGCTGGCCAGCCCGGGTGGCCTTGCGGCTGATCAGGTCGATCCACAGGTCGGCAATGCTGACCTGCACCGGTTCGTGGCCGCTGCTGCGGCGGGTCAGGGCTTGCAGGCGCGCCACCAGCTCGAGGAAGGAAAACGGTTTGCCCAGGTAATCGTCGGCACCGTCGCGCAGGCCTTTGATGCGGTCTTCGACCCGTTCGCGGGCGGTGAGCATGATGACCGGCGTCTGCTTGCGGGCGCGCAAGGCACGCAGCACGCCAAAACCGTCCAGGCCCGGCAGCATGACGTCGAGTACGATCACCGCGTAGTCGCTTTCCAGGGCCAGGTGCAGTCCCTCGACGCCGTCCGGCGCCACGTCCACGATATAACCCTGTTCGGTCAGGCCGCGGTGCAGGTAGTCCGCGGTTTTTTCTTCGTCTTCAATGATCAGGACACGCATGGCCCGGCCTCAGTCTGCATTCGCCGGCACCGCCGTCGGCGCAGGGCCGGGCCGATGGGCAGGTCGATGGAACAGTCGCTCCAGCCACAAGTATATGACCGGTGTGGTGAACAACGTCAGCGCCTGGCTGACCAGCAGGCCGCCCACGACCGCGATGCCCAATGGCTGGCGCAGTTCGGCGCCGGGACCATAGCCGAGCATCAGCGGCAGCGCGCCGAGCAGGGCGGCGAGGGTGGTCATGATGATCGGGCGGAACCGGGTCAGGCAGGCCTGGAATATCGCCTCCTGGGGCGCCAGCCCGCGGTTGCGCTGGGCATCGATGGCGAAGTCGATCATCAGGATGCCGTTCTTCTTGACGATACCTATCAGCAGCACCAGGCCGATCAACGCCATGATCGAGAAGTCCTGGCCCAGCAGCCAGAGCATGATCAGCGCGCCAAGACCGGCCGAGGGCAGGGTGGAAATGATGGTCAGCGGGTGCACGAAACTCTCGTAGAGCACGCCGAGAATGATGTACACCGCCACCAGCGCCGCCAGGATCAGCCACGGCTGGCTTTTCAGCGAGCTCTGGAACGCCTGGGCCGCGCCCTGGAAACTGCCGGTGATGGCGGCCGGCATGCCGATCTCGTTCTTGGCCTGGTCGAGCAGGCGCACCGCATCCCCCAACGCCACGCCTGGGGCCAGGTTGAACGACAGGTTGGCGGCCGGGAACATGCCGTCATGGGCAATCGACAGCGGGCCGTTGGCGGGCGCATCGAAGCGGGCCAGGGCCGAGAGCGGCACCATTTCCCCACTCAGCGGCGAGCGCAGGTAGAAGTACGCCAGGCTTTCGGCCTTGCCACGTTGCTGGGTGTCCAGTTCGAGAATCACGTTGTACTGGTTGGTCTCGGTCTGGAATTCATTGATCTGGCGCTGGCCGAACGCGTCGTACAGCGCCTGGTCGACATCGGTGGCGGTGAGGCCGAAGCGGGCCGCTGCGCTGCGGTCGATGTTGATGTGGGTGATGCTGCCGCCCAGTTGCAGGTCGTTGGAAATATCACGGAACGCCGGAATGCTGCGCAGCTTGTCGGTGAGTTTCTGCGTCCAGGCATTGAGGGTCGGCCCGTCATTGCTCTTGAGCACGTACTGGTACTGGGCGCGGCTGGGGCCGGAGCTGAGGTTGATGTCCTGCCCGGCCCGCAGGTAGAGCACGACGCCGGGGATCTTCTGCAGTTTGGGACGGATACGATCGATGAAGCCGCTGGCCGATACATCGCGCTCGCCCCGGGGCTTGAGGGCGATCCAGAAGCGGCCATTGGCGATGGTCTGGTTGTTGCCCGAGACGCCGACGGAATGGGAGAAGGTCTGCACCGCCGGATCGGCGGCGACGATCTCGGCCAGGGCCTTGTGCTTGGCCACCATGTCCGGGAACGACACGTCGGCGGCGGCTTCGCTGGTGCCCAGCACCAGGCCGGTGTCCTGTACCGGGAAGAACCCCTTGGGAATGAACACGTAGCCCACCACTGCAAGCGCCAGGGTCAGGCCGAACGCGCTGATCATCAGCTTCTGGTGAGCCAGGGCCCGCCGCAGGCCTCGCTCATACCCGCCCAGCAGGCGCTCGCCGAAACCTGGGCGATCATGGGCGTGGTGTTTCGGCGCGCGCATGAACAGCGCGGCCAGGGTCGGCGCCAGCGTCAGGGACACCACCACCGAAATCAGGATCGTCGAGGTGGCAGTCAGCGCGAACTCCTTGAACAACCGTCCGACCACGCCGCCCATGAACAGGAGCGGAATGAACGCCGCCACCAGCGAGAAACTGATGGACACCACGGTGAAGCCGATTTCCCCGGCGCCCTTGATGGCTGCCTCGCGCATGCCATCGCCGGCCTCCAGGTGCCGGTGGATGTTCTCCACCACCACGATGGCGTCGTCCACCACGAACCCCACCGAGATGACGATTGCCACCAGGGTCAGGTTGTTCAGGCTGAATCCCATCACGTACATCAGGGCGAAGCTGGCGGTCAACGACACCCCCAGCACCGCCGAGACAATCAGCGTCGCCGAGAGCTGGCGCAGGAACAGCGCCATCACCGCCACCACCAGCAGCACCGCGATCAGCAGGGTGATTTCCACTTCATGCAACGAGGCGCGGATGGTCTGGGTGCGATCGATCATCACCTTGACTTGTATCGCCGCGGGCAGCATGGCTTCCAGGGTGGGCAGGGCGGCCTGGACGCGGTCGACGGTCTCGACGATGTTTGCGCCCGGTTGGCGGAAGATCACCAGGTTGACGCCGGGTTGATCATCGGACCAGGCCTGGACGTAGGCGTTTTCCGAACCGTTGACGACCTTGGCGATGTCCTTGAGATGGACCGGCGCGCCGTCCCGGTAGGACACGATCAGCTCACCGTACTCCTCGGGCTTGAACAGCTGGTCGTTGGTGGACAGCGTGGAAATGCTCGACTCACCGTACAGCGCGCCCTTGGCGAGGTTGAGGCTGGCCTGCTGGAGTGACAGGCGAATATCGGCCAGGGTCAGGCCGATTGCCGCGAGTCGGTCGGCAGACGCCTGGACCCGGATCGCCGGGCGCTGCTGGCCGGTGATGTAGATTTGCCCGACGCCATCGATCTGGCTGATCTGGCGGGCGAGCAGGGTCTCTACGTAGTCGCTCAGTTCGGTGCCTGGCATGAGGTCGGAGCTGATGCTGAGGATCAGCACCGGGCTGTCGGCCGGGTTGACCTTGCGCCAGGTCGGCAGGTTCGGCATGTCATTGGGCAGCTTGCCGGCGGCGGTGTTGATGGCCGCTTGCACTTCCTGGGCAGCGGTGTCGATGCTCTTGTCGAGGGTGAATTGCAGGATCAGGTTGGTCGAGCCCAATGCACTGCTGGAGGTCATCTGGGTGATGCCGGGGATGGCGCTGAATTGCACTTCCAGCGGGGTCGCCACCGACGACGCCATGGTTTCGGGGCTGGCACCGGGCAACTGCGCGTTGACCTGGATAGTCGGGAATTCCGCCTCGGGCAACGGCGCGACAGGCAGGCGCGGAAAGGCGATCAGCCCCAGCAGCACCAGGGCGAACGTCAACAGCACCGTGGCGATGGGGTGATCGATGCACCACGCCGATATCGAACCGCGGCCCTTCATGGCAGTGCCTGCCCGGTCTTGGCGAGGGCGGGCGGATCGCTGAGCACCTGGATGCTGGCGCCGGGCTTGAGGCGTGACTGGCCGTCGCTCACCAACTGATCACCGGCGTTTACACCTTTGATGATGTGCATGCCGCTGTCCTGGTACACCATTTCCACCGGCACGCTTTCCACCTTGTCGCCCTGGACCCGGTACACGAAGTGTTGCTCCAACCCGCGTTGGACCACGGTCGGCGGGACCACCAGGGCCCCCTTGTCGACGGCGGTCTGGATCTTCAATGTCACCAGTTGTCCCGGCCAGAGTCGTTGGGCGGCGTTGTTGAACTCGGCCTTGGCGCGCAGGGTTCCGGTGTTGGTGTTGATCTGGTTGTCGATGAGACTGAGGCGCCCTTCGCCCAGCAGTTCCCCGGTGGCGCCGTCGGCACCGATGTAGGCCTTGACCAGGGCCTGGTCAGGGGCGGCGATCAGGCGCTGCAGCGTCGGCAGCATTTGTTGCGGCAACGAGAACTCCACCGCGATCGGGTCGATCTGGGTCACGGTGAACAGGCCTTCGGCATCGCTGGCGCGCAGGAAGTTGCCTTCGTCCACGTTGCGAATGCCGACGCGACCGGTTACCGGGGAGCGGATCTGCGTATAGGAAAGCTGTACCTGCGCGGAGTCGATGGCCGCCTGGTTGCCCTGGGCCGTGGCCTTGAGCTGATTGACCAGCGCCTGTTGCTGGTCGTAGGTCTGCTTGGATACGCCGTCGTCGACGCTCAGCAACTTGTAGCGCTTGAGATTGACCTGGGCCACGGCCAACTGCGCCTGGCTCTCGCCGAGTTGGGCGCGGGCCTGGTCGAGACTGGCGCGGATGGAGCGGTCGTCGATGGTTGCCAACAAGTCGCCCTTCTTGACCAGTTGTCCTTCCTTGACCAGCAGCTTGGTGAGAATGCCGTCGATCTGCGGGCGGATCACCACGCTGTGCAGCGACAGTACCGTGCCGATGCCGCTGGCAAAGCGCGGCACATCCTTCTCGACCACGCTCACGACTCTCACCGGTACGGCGCTCGCAGCACTGGGTTTGGTGGCGACGGGCTTCATCGAGAACCACAGGACCAGCGCCCCCAAGGCGACCAACAGTGCGACGAGCAGGAACGTTTTTTTCTGAATGTGCATGGGTGCGAAGAGCCGGTTCGGGACGGTGGGATTTCTATCTGTCTTATATAGCGTTGCGAGGCGGTCAGGAAGGTGACGGCTAGCTGTCAGGGCTGTCAGTTTCGTCCCGGTTTTCCGTCAGACGGAGCTTCACCCTTGCATCTGCTCCGTGGCACCGCGGTTTCGGGCGGGTATACTGCTGCGTTTCGCGGCTCACCTATCGAGCCCGCATACTCAATTGTGGCGAGGGAGCTTGCTCCCGCTGGGCTGCGAAGCGGCCCCATTTCCGTGAGCGCTTCGCACTCAAGCGGGAGCAAGCTCCCTCGCCACGGGTTGTTGTCCCACTTCAAGTGAATAATTCAAATGACTTCCCCAATACCATCGCCCGCAGACGAACGCTTGCCCGGCGAATTGTCTGGCGAGACGGACAGCGATGTTGCCAACGCCGACGACAGCAAGGCGGCGATCCCGGCCTTCAAGTTCCCGTTCAAGCCCGGTGAACTGGCGGCAGCCAAAGGTGCCGGGCAACAGCCCTGGTACAAGAACGGCGCGAAGAACGGCCACACCAAGACCCCCGGTGCCGCGCCGCCCGGTACCCGTCGTTCGATGGGCAAGCGCTGATATTTTTTGCCTTGGTGCACGGTCGCGGATTCAGTTCGCGACCCGTGCCCCGGTCAAGCTTCCGCTCAGTTCATAGGCCGTCAGTTCGGCCTGGTGCGCCGCGAGAATTTCCGGCAACGACCCTCGCAGGTACTCGACCCACGTCTTGATCTTCGCATCCAGGTACTGGCGCGACGGGTAGATGGCGTAGAGGTTCAGCTCCTGGGAACGGTAATTGGGCATGACCCGCACCAGCGTGCCGTTGCGCAAGCCTTCGATGGCGGCATACACCGGCAGCACCCCCACCCCCATGCCGCTGGTGATCGCGGTCTTCATCGCATCGGCGGAGTTCACCAGGAACGGCGAGCTGTTGATGGTGACCATCTCTTGGCCTTCCGGGCCGTCGAACACCCATTTCTCCAACGGAATGACCGGGCTGACCAGGCGCAGGCAGGCGTGGTTGAGCAGGTCGCCGGGTTTCTGTGGGCAGCCGCTGGCTTTCACATAGGCAGGCGAGGCACAGACGATGCTGTAGGTGATCCCCAGGCGCTGGGAGACGAAGCCCGAATCCGGCAATTCGCTGGCGAGCACGATGGAAACGTCATAGCCCTCGTCGAGGATGTCCGGCACGCGATTGGCCAGGGTCAGGTCGAAGGTCACGTCCGGATGGGTCTTGCGGTACCGGGCAATGGCATCGATGACGAAATGCTGGCCGATGCCGGTCATAGTGTGGACCTTCAACTGCCCGGCCGGGCGCGCGTGGGCGTCGCTGGCCTCGGCTTCCGCTTCTTCGACATACGCCAGGATCTGTTCGCACCGCAGCAGGTAGCGTTTGCCGGCCTCGGTCAGGGCGATGCGCCGGGTCGTGCGGTTGAGCAGGCGGGTTTGCAGATGGGCTTCCAGGTTGGAAACCGCACGCGAGACATTGGCTGTGGTGGTATCGAGCTGCACGGCGGCAGCGGTGAAGCTTCCCGCTTCGGCAACACAGCTGAACGCGCGCATGTTTTGCAAAGTGTCCATGGAGGGCTCTCTTGGAAGGTGCCAAATTGTGACATGAAGTTACAGCGCTACGGGACCCGACTAATGGATTATCGCGTTTACGGTAACAAAGATTCGCAGAAAGGTCGGCTTATCGCCGTTGGGGTCGGTCCCTAGAATTGCTGCCACTGCAGGATCGGTCTGGCTTCAGAGGACCTGTGGGAGCGAGCTTGCTCGCGATGGGGTCCTGGCATTCACCCCATGTGTCGTCAGTGAAGGCCTCATCGCGAGCAAGCTCGCTCCCACAGGTTTGCCGTCATCCGCAGACCGTCGTCATGCCCTTTATCTTTCAGGAATATTGCGCCAGTGCCGCGTTGCATCAGCAGAGAGCTGAAGACTCTCAGTGTTTGGGTTTTGACGTTGACCATCAGCGGTTGCATCGGCACGGGGGGGATTGCACCGCAAGGCGAGGCATTGTCGCCCAACCAACTGGTAACCGACGAAGCGATTCGCGAGGCCGCCCGCGACGCCCATTGGCCCACCCGCCAGTGGTGGAAAGCCTATGGCGATCCGCAACTTGATCGTTGGATGGACTTGGCCGTGCAAGACAGCCCAAGCCTGGCCATGGCCGCCGCCCGGGTGCGGCAGGCCAGGGCCATGGCCGGTGTCGCCGAAGCGGCCGAGTCGTTGCAGATCAATGGCGAGGCAACCCTCAAGCGCCACAACTGGCCGACCGATCAGTTCTACGGCCCGGGCGAGTTGGCCAATACCACCACCTGGGACAACAACGCCGGCCTGGGCCTGAGCTACGCCCTGGACCTGTGGGGGCGCGAGCGCAACGCCAGCGAGCAGGCTGTCGACCTGGCCCATGTCAGCGTTGCCGAGGCGCGGCAGGCGCAGTTGGAATTGCAGAACAATATCGTGCATGCGTACATCCAGTTTTCGCTGCACTACGCCCAGCGCGATATCGCGGCCGCGACGCTCCGTCAACAGGAGCAGATTCTCGAACTCGCGCAGAAGCGCCTGGACGGCGGCATCGGCACCCACTTCGAGGTCAGTCAGGCCCAGGCGCCGCTGCCCGAAACCCATCGTCAACTTGACGCCCTCGACGAAGCCATCGCCTTGAGCCGCAACCAATTGGCCGCGCTGGCGGGCAAGGGGCCGGGTGACGGCGCGGGCCTGCAACGCCCCACCCTGGCGTTGGGGGCGGCGTTGAAATTGCCGTCCGCGTTGCCCGCCGAACTGCTCGGCCAGCGCCCGGATGTGGTTGCCGGGCGTTGGCAGGTGGCGGCCCAGGCCCGGGGCATCGATGTGGCCCGGGCCGGTTTCTATCCCAACGTCGACCTGGTGGGCAGCCTGGGCTACATGGCCACCGGCGGCGGGGCGCTGGAGTTCCTGACCGGCAAGAAGCTCACCTACAACGTCGGCCCGGCGATCTCGCTGCCGATCTTCGATGGCGGGCGCCTGCGTTCGCAGTTGGGCGAGGCGGCTGCGGGCTACGACATCGCCGTGGCCCATTACAACCAGACGTTGGTGACCGCACTCAAGAGCATTTCCGACCAGTTGATCCGCCGCGAGTCGATGGATAAACAACAGGTTTTCGCCGCCGAGTCCGTCGCCGCCGCCCAGCGCACCTATGACATTGCGCTGGTCGCGTTCCAGCGCGGGCTGACCGACTACCTCAACGTGCTCAACGCCCAGAGCCTGTTGTTCAAGCAACAACAAGTGCAACAACAGGTGGAAGCGGCGCGCCTGAGTGCCCATGCCGATCTGGTCACCGCGTTGGGCGGCGGGCTGGAG
>NZ_JAOSHO010000143.1 GCF_025917275.1 Pseudomonas agronomica
TCGGCGGTTTCACAGTAAGTCGTAGGAAATATCCCTGACAGGGTATCGTCAGGACGATGACATGGCGAGGATCGCGACGCGTCCCGTTGTGATCTTCTGTGGCCAGGTAGCTGGCTCCTGCTCTGTCCGTAGGAGCTGCCGAGCGAAGCGAGGCTGCGATCTTTTCGCTATCCATTGGGCCTGGAGCGAAAGATCAAAAGACCAAAAGATCGCAGGCTTCGCCAGCTCCTACAGGCCGAGCGGGTCCAGCGCCCTCGAAAGGGGATCAATCGATCGCCGGTCTCGCCCTGCGGCGCACCCGCCAGCCCACCCACACCAGCAACACCGCGACCAACCCACCCAGTCCCCAGACAAGCTGGTCATCACTGAGCAGCGGCCTCTCGATGCGCAAATACCCCGGGTCCTTGAGCAGTTCGCGCAGGGCCTGGTTGGCCTGTTCCAGGCTGACGTCCTGCAGGCGCGCGGCGGGATTGGCGAAGCGGCCGTCTTCGTAGTCCCCAAGGGCGCTCCAGTAGTAATCCGCCAGGGCGCTGTTGCCTTGGACGGCCCAGGACTGGTGGGCAATGGCGGCGCGTTTTATCCGCACGAAACTCTCGGGGTTCAGGCCGTCCTTGAGTAACGTGCTGCGCAGTTGTTCCAACGACTGTTCGGCTTGCGGCAGGTCCTCGCGGGCCAGATCGGCGTTCAGGCTCATGAAACCGACGCCGCCCAGCACTTCCCGCTCCGTCCAAGGGCCATAGGACAGGCCGTCGGCCAAGCGCAATTGGCGATAGAGCGCCCAGTCCAGATATTCCTTGAGCAGGTCGAAGGTCTCGTCGTGTTGCTCCTCCAGCACCGGTTCCGGGAACAGCCAATGGAGCTTGGCGCCGTTGCCGACCAGGCCTTGGATGAGGTTGCGCTTGGTGACCGCGCTGTAGCGGATCTGGGGCAGCGGTTCATGGACACTGGGCTCGACCGGCTCGAGCTCGCCGAAGGTGCGCTCCAGATACGCCGGCAGCAATCGATCCAGGTCGCCGACCACGATCAAGGTCATATTGTTCGGCGCATACCAGCTCTTGCGCACCTGCTCGAGTCGGGCGAGGGACAGGTGTTCCACTTCGGCCCGTTCCTCGCAGCGCAAGCCCAGTTCCACGGCCAGTTGATTGCTCGCCTTGTGGCCCAAGTCCTGGTGGTCCAGCCAGCGTTGCAGATGGGTGTAATGCCCCCCGTCCTCCCGTTCAACCACCCGTTTGGCTGCGGCCAGGGCCTTTTCATCGATGCGGGTGCGGGTCAGCAGCGCCAGCAACAGGTCGAGGACCTTGCGCTGGTTGCTCGCCGGCGCCTCGATGACAAATGTCGTATCGGCGTTACTGGTAAAGGCGTTCCACTCGCCGCCCAACGCTTGCATGCGCTCTTCCAGGCCGCCTTCGCCGGTGTCGTCGACGCCGCTGAACAACAGATGTTCAAGCAGATGCGGCAGCTCCTTGTCGGCGCAGTTGAAATCATCAAGGCCCACGCCTACCACCAGCCGAATTGCCACGTGTCCGCGCTCAGTGCCGGGCTTGAGTATGAGCTGCATGCCGTTGGGCAAGGCGTAGCCTTCAACCTGGAATCGGTCCTGGGCAAGCGTGGGAAGGGAACCGAGCAAAAGCAAGGCAAGCAACAGACGACGCATAGCGGGCTTCCTGGCAGCTGAATGAAGATCCATGGTGCCGGACGAGCTTCATCGCGAGCAGGCTCGCTCCCACCTTGACTTACGCTGTGTTCAGGACTGTGGGAGTTGTCTGGCTTGCGGTTGGCTGGAGGCCCGGCCCCCTTTTAATGACTGACCGGGACGCCAGTCGTTCACGGCGAATGGGTGATATCGGAAATTTCATCGGCGGCCAGTGCGCCAATTTCGGAAGTTTCCAGCACCACGTAGGCGCTGCCGCAGAACAGCGAGTTCAGGCGCCGCATGTCGGCGATCAGCTCCAGGTGCAACGAACTGGTTTCCAGGCTTTGCACGACCTTGCGCTGCAGGCGGCTGACGTGGGCATGGGCCATTCGCCGTTCCTGGGCGCGGAAACGCCGTTTTTCACGCAGCAATTGACGGGCGCTTTCCCGGTCGGCACTGAGGAACACCGACAATCCCAGCCGCAGGTTGGCGATCAGGTGGCTGTGCAGCCCCGCCAACTCCTCCAGGCCCACCTCGGAAAACGAGCGGCGTTGTGACGTCTTCTGCTGCTGGACCTTGCGCAACATGCGTTCGATCAGGTCGCTGGCCAATTTGAGGTTGATGGCGAGTTCGATGATTTCCGCCCAGCGACGGCTGTCCTGCTCGCTGAGGTCTTCACGGGGCATTTGCGCCATGTAGAGCTTGATGGCGCTGCACAGCGCTTCGACGTCGTCGCTCATGCTGCGCACTTGCTGGGTGATCGCCGTTTGCTCGCCCCGCAACACGCTGAGCATGGCTTCGAGCATGTTTTCGATCAGGTCGCCGATGCGCAAGGTTTCCCGGGCCGCGTTAGCCAGTGCCAGGCTCGGGGTGGCGAGGGCGGTGGGGTCCAGGTGCCGGGGCGTGGCCGTGCCGTTGGTGTCCGGGCGCTCGGGCAACAGCCAGGCGCAGAGCCTGGCCATCGGCCCGACACTGGGCAGCAGCACCAGGCAACGCACGGTGTTGTACAGCAGGTGGAAGCCAATCACGGTTTCCTGGGGGCTGAAATCCAGGCTGTCCAGCCAGCCCACCAGTGGACCGAGCACCGGAATGATCAGCAACAGGCCGATCAGTTTGTACAACAGGCTGCCCAGCGCCACCTGGCGGCCGGCGGCGTTCTGCATGCTGGTGCTGAGAAACGCCAGCACACCGCTGCCGATGTTCGCGCCGATCACCAGGCCGATGGCCACCGGCAGACTGATCACCGCGGCGCCGGCCAGTGTCGCGGTCAGCAACACGGCCGCCAGGCTGGAATAGGAAATCATCGCAAACAGCGCACCGACCAACGCATCGAGCAGGATATCGCCCGTCAGCGAGGCGAAGATCACCTTCACGCCTTGGGCCTGGGTGATGGGCGCGGCGGCTTCGACGATCAACTGCAACGCCAGGATAATCAGGCCCAGGCCAATGGCGACCCGGCCCATTTGCCCGACGCGGGTCTGTTTGCGCGACAGGAAGAAAATCACCCCGAGAAAAATCAGCAGCGGTGACAGCCACGACAGGTCCAGGGTCAGCACCCGCGCCATCAACGCGGTGCCGACATCGGCGCCCAGCATGGTCGCCAGGGCAGGGGTCAGCGCCATCAGGCCCTGGCCGACGAAGGAGGTGACCAGCATGGCCGTGGCGTTGCTGCTCTGGACCATGGCGGTCACCATGATGCCTGCGAGGAACGCCAGCCAGCGGCGGGACATGTTCTGGCCGATGACATGGCGCAGGTTCGAGCCGTAGACCCGCAAGATGCCGGTACGGACGATATGCGTGCCCCAGATCAGCAAGGCCACGGCGGAGAGTAGATTCAGCAGGGTCAGCATGAGGAGCCCCCTGTTAGCGTCCCAAAGGGACAAATTGACGGTGCCACATCGTTTTACTTCTTGTACTTAAGCTGTAGTTGCCGAATGGTTCGGACGCCAGCATTGCACAGCTAAAGAAGCGTTTGAAACAAAACTGTCATAAAAACCCATTCCTCGAAAGCACCTCAAACCCCTGTGGGAGCGAGCTTGCTCGCGATGAGGCCATGACATCCGACATCTTCTTTGACTGTCAGGCCGCTATCGCGAGCAAGCTCGCTCCCACAGGTATTGCATCCGGCCGCTTTCCTGCGGGCATGAAAAAGGGGCTCCCAAGAGCCCCTTCGTTCATTGCCCTACACCTTTACTGACCCGGAACATCCTTGCGCAGTTTCACCGGATCCTGCTGCTTGCGCTTGCGTGCGATCGCGGTGCGCATCTTGATGTTGATCGCTTCCACGGCCAGGGAGAACGCCATGGCGAAATAGACGTAGCCTTTTGGCACGTGCACGTCGAACGACTCGGCGATCAGTACGGTACCGACCACCAGCAGGAACGACAGCGCCAGCATTTTCAGCGACGGGTGTTTGTCGATGAATTCGCTGATCGTGCCCGAGGCCAGCATCATCACCAGCACGGCGACGATAATCGCCGCGACCATCACCGGTACATGGGAGACCATGCCGACCGCGGTGATGACCGAGTCCAGGGAGAACACGATGTCGATGATCGCGATCTGGATGATGGTGTAGAGGAAATTGCCGCCCTTGCCCGAAGGCTCGTCGCTGTTTTCATCTTCGCCTTCCAGCGCGTGGTACATCTCCTGGGAGCTTTTCCACAGCAGGAACAGGCCACCGAAGAACAGGATCAGGTCGCGACCGGAGATGCCCTGGCCGAACACTTCGAACAGATCGGCGGTCAGGCGCATGACCCAGGTGATGGACAGCAGCAACAGGATCCGCGTGACCATGGCCAGGGCCAGGCCGAAAATCCGGGTGCGTGCCTGCATGTGCTTGGGCATGCGGCTGACCAGGATCGAGATCATGATGATGTTATCGATGCCCAGGACGATCTCCAGGGCGGTCAGGGTAAAGAAGGCAACCCAGATTTCCGGGTTGGTCAGCCATTCCATGTGAGTTCCTTTGAGCGAGTGTTAGGCCGCGCCGCGCCTCCGGTTACCCGAGAGGGCGACGCAGCGGGCATTGCTTTTATAGAGTGCTGAACAGCGGAAAAATCCCCATTAGCAAGGCGGCGAACATTATGCACAGGCAAACCAGCACTGCCCACTTCAGGGTGAAGCGCTGGTGATCGCCGAACTCGATCCCGGCCAGGGCCACCAGCAGATAGGTCGATGGAACCAGCGGGCTCAACAGGTGGACGGGCTGGCCGACGATCGAGGCACGGGCCATTTCGACCGCGGTGATGCCGTAGTGGCTGGCCGCTTCGGCCAAAACCGGTAACACCCCGTAATAAAATGCATCGTTCGACATGAAGAACGTGAACGGCATGCTCACCAGCGCGGTGATGACCGCCAGGTAAGGACCGAGGAAATCCGGGATGACCGCCAACAGGCTCTTGGACATGGCGTCGACCATGCCTGTGCCGGACAGGATGCCGGTGAAGATCCCCGCCGCGAAAATCAGCCCGACCACCGCCAGGACGCTGCCGGCGTGGGCGGCGACGCGGTCTTTCTGCTGCTGCAGGCACGGGTAGTTGACGATCATGGCGATACTGAACGCCACCATGAACAGCACCGGCAGCGGCAACAGGCCGGCGATCAGCGTGCACATCAGGGCCAGGGTCAGCGCGCCGTTGAACCAGATCAGCTTCGGACGGCGAGCGTCGGGGAACTGGGAAACGCTGATTTCGCTGTGGTCGATTTCATCGCCCGCCAAGTGCAATTCACCGAGGCGCGCACGCTCGCGCTTGCCGTACATATAGGCAATCACCAGGATCGCCACCACGCCTGCCAGCATCGCCGGAATCATCGGCACGAAGATGTCGGACGGGTCCACATGCAACGCACTGGCCGCCCGGGCGGTTGGCCCGCCCCATGGGGTCATGTTCATCACGCCCCCGGCGAGGATGATCAAGCCAGCCATGATCCGCGGGCTCATGCCGATGCGGCTGTAGAGCGGCAGCATGGCGGCCACGCAGATCATATAAGTGGTCGCGCCGTCACCATCAAGGGAAACGACGAGCGCCAGGACGGCGGTACCGACCGAAACTTTCAACGGGTCGCCCTTGACCAGCTTGAGGATCTTGCGCACGGCCGGGTCGAACAGGCCGGAGTCGATCATCAGGGCGAAATAGAGAATGGCAAACATCAGCATCACCCCGGTCGGGGCGAGCTTGGTGATGCCTTCGAGCATCATCGGGCCGATCTTCGGCGCAAAACCACCGAACAGGGCAAACAGGATCGGGATGATGATCAGGGCGATCAGCGCGGACAGGCGCTTGGTCATGATCAGGAACATGAACGTGATGACCATGGCGAAGCCAAGGAAAGTCAGCATGGGAAATACTCCAGGCGTGGCGCGGCTATGAAATGCGAACCGGACAGGTCAGCGCAGGATGCAGAGCACGGGACGGACGGATGGAGTGGGTGCAGCGGGACAGGTAGCAGCGGACATCAGGATCACCATTGTTGTTGTTAAAAAGGCCGCACGAGCGTTTGAAAACTCGTTGTTGGCCAACCGGTCTGTTGCCGGTAGGTGAGGCGATCCTAATCGCGCAAGCTTTCACCAGGCTTTCGCCAAAACAATGGCTGACGATTGGCTCGCTGGGCTGCGGTGTAGGAGCTGCCGAAGGCTGCGATCTGTTGATCTTGATCTTCGCTTGGATTCTCCGTGGGGACAAAGATCGCAGCCTCGCTTTGCTCGGCAGCTCCTACAGGCCGAGCGGGAGCAAGCTCCATCGCCACAAAAGCAACCAGCGTTTCACTTCAATGCTGACAGATCCAACGGCCGCACCGCGCCCATCCAGATCGCATGGTCGGTGTGGTCCGCCAGGTCATCCCCGGTGTTGGGATGCAGGAAGATCACCAGCCCTTTGCGATTGAGGGCCAACCACGGCAAGACCACGCCGACGTACTGCGGCTCGAATGCCAGTTGGCAACTCCAATCCGGGTGCGGGCCGACCGGCCGTTGGTGCACCCGTCCCATTTCCAGCGGGAACAGTTGCGCGGCTTCCTCGCACAAGGCCCGCGCCTGGTCGAGTGTGTGGGCGTCGAAATAGACGTGGGCGTGATAGCCCTTGATCCGTTGCATCTGTCACTCCTTGCAAGAGCAGCCGAACCCTCTCGGTTTTCCGTGTGTCAGAGCCTTTACACGCGGGAAAGAGGAAAACCAGCCATGAAAAACGCCGAAACCCCGGTCATCAAAGTGGTGCTCTATGGTGCCATGAGCAGCCTCGGCAGTGCGTTGATGGCTGAACTGCTGCGACGCCAGCATGAAATCATCGCCATCCTGGATGATCTCACGGCGCTGGCGCCGCGTCCGGGCTTGCGAGCCAAGACCGGCGATCTCTTCGATCCCGAACGCGTGAAGCAGAGCGTCGCGGGTGCCAGCGCCGTGGTGTGCCTGTTGAATGCACCGGGGCTGCCGATGAACAGCGAACAGGTGGAGCGCACGCTCATCCCCGGCCCGGTGGAACAGGTCCTGGCGGTGGATGCGCTGATTGCCGGCATGCAGGCGGTCAACATTCCCCGTTTATTCCTGGTTGGAAATTTCTCAGTGCTGGAGGAGGACTCGTCGGAAGACGACCTGCAACGCCACGCCGCCGAGGAAATCCTCGATGCCCTGAAAAACAGCGCCTTGCAATGGACCCTCGTCAATGCGCCCTATGCCGTGCAGGGGCTGAGTATCGAGCATTTCAGCCACGTCAGCACCAGCCTGGAACCGGGCATGGCCGAGTCGTTGGAGCGCTTGAGTCGCGTGGCGGTCGGCATCGCCGATGAGCTGCGCCTGAACCTGCATGTGGGCGAGCACGTGAATTTCGTGCCCGCCGTTTAGGTGTCATAGACCCAACCCCCGTGGCGAGGGAGCTTGCTCCCGCTGGGCCGCATAGCGGCTCCCTTAAAACGGATCGGCCCCTGGCTCAAACCGCAATCGACGGCAGCGGCAATCCAGTCAGCGACTCCGCACTGTTGGCCTGTTCCTCCATCAACCAATCCACGAACAACTTGATCAACACCCCCCGCCGTTTTCGTTGGGGCAAGACCACGTAATACCCCAGCCGCGACAGCACTGTTTCGGCGATCGGACGACACAGCAGCCCTTGCGCCAATAAGTTATCCACAAGGTGCCGCCAACCGATGGCGACGCCTTGGCCGCCGATTGCCGCCTGGATGAGCAGGGTGTAGTTGTCGAACCGCAGTTGCCCTGGCGCTGGTGGCGAGGTGATGCCCAGTTCGCGGAAAACCCCACTCCAGTCGAACCAGGCGCTGCTGTTGCCGCCACGAAGGTGCAGCAGCGGGAATTCCGACAGGGCTTGGGCCGGCAGGGGCAGGGGGCGTTCCTTGAGCAGCAGCGGGCTGCACACCGGAAAAACTTCTTCGCTGAAAAGCCAATGACTTTCGCCTTGCTTGAAGCGACCGTCGCCGAACAACACCGCAACGTCGATATCGGTACGAAGCATGTTGTGGTTGCGCTCGCTGGTCACCAGGCTGACGTCCACCTGCGGGTTGGCCGCGTGGAACCGATGCAGTCGCGGCATCAGCCAATAGGCGGCGAACGCAAAGTCCGTCGCCACTTGCAGCACTTCGTGCTGGTGCTGGGCCGTGATTGCGGTAAGCCCTGCATCGATGCTCTGCAAGCCGGCCTGGACCTGTTCGAACAGGATGGCGCCGGCCTCGGTCAATTCGATGCCGCGATAGATGCGATCAAACAACCGCGTGCCCAGTTGTTCCTCCAACCGCTTGATCTGCTGGCTGATGGCCGGTTGGGTGGTGCCCAACTCAATCGCGGCCGCCGTAAAGCTCTGCTGGCGAGCCGCTGATTCGAAGGCGCGGAACAGGTCCAGCGACAGGTCACCCAAGGCGTCATACATAAGCTGTGCTTATCCTAGTCATTGTCTTGCATGGGCTTTACCCCAAAAGGCACGGGCTACATGCTCAATCGCAGCACTATCGCATAACTGCCCACTATGGAATGCCGCGAATACATGAAGCGCAAGAACATTCTTTTCATCATGGCCGATCAAATGGCCGCGCCAATGTTGCCGATCTACGGTCCGTCGCCGATCAAGTTGCCGAACCTGTCACGCCTGGCCGACCAGGGTGTGGTGTTCGACGCCGCCTATTGCAACAGCCCGCTCTGCGCGCCGTCGCGCTTTACGCTGGTGAGCGGGCAGTTGCCGAGCAAGATCGGCGCGTATGACAACGCGGCGGATTTCCCGGCGGATGTTCCAACCTACGCCCATTACCTGCGTCGCCTCGGTTATCGCACGGCGCTGTCCGGCAAGATGCATTTCTGCGGGCCGGACCAGTTGCACGGCTACGAAGAACGCCTGACCAGCGACATTTATCCGGCTGACTACGGCTGGGCCGTGAATTGGGACGAG
This sequence comes from Pseudomonas agronomica, assembly GCF_025917275.1. Classification (GTDB taxonomy): domain Bacteria; phylum Pseudomonadota; class Gammaproteobacteria; order Pseudomonadales; family Pseudomonadaceae; genus Aquipseudomonas; species Aquipseudomonas agronomica. The sequence goes on from NZ_JAOSHO010000143.1 coordinate 9,022, forward strand.
CCGGATGTGCGGCCGAGCTGGTACCACAACATGTCGTCGGTCTTGCAGGCCGGACCGTGCGTGCGCACCAACCAGCTGGACTTCGACGAAGAGGTGGTCTTCAAGGCCCAGCAATACCTGTTCGACCACATCCGCGAGGACGGCGACCAGCCGTTTTGCCTGACGGTGTCGATGACTCACCCACACGATCCGTACACGATTCCCAAGGCGTTCTGGGATTTGTACGACGACAACGACATCCCTTTGCCCCAGACCCCGGCGCAAACCGAACTCGATCCACATTCCCAGCGCTTGCTCAAAGTCTATGATCTCTGGGACAAGCCGCTGCCTGTGGATAAGATTCGCGACGCCCGTCGCGCGTACTTCGGGGCGTGCAGCTACATCGACAGCAATGTCGGCAGGCTGCTGCAAACCCTCGAGGACACCGGGCTGATCGATGACACGATCGTCGTTTTCTCCGGCGATCATGGGGACATGCTCGGCGAAAAGGGTCTCTGGTACAAAATGCACTGGTTCGAAATGGCCGCCCGCGTGCCGTTGTTGATCAGCGCGCCGGGGCGATTCGCCAGCGGCCGTGTTGGCGCGGCGGTGTCCACCGCCGACTTGCTGCCGACCCTGGTGGAACTGGCCGGCGGTACGCTTGAACCAGGCTTGCCGCTGGACGGTCGTTCGCTGGTGCCGCATCTGCAAGGGCAGGGCGGCCATGATGAGGTCTTCGGCGAATACATGGCCGAAGGCACGATCAGTCCGCTGATGATGATCCGTCGCGGTCCGTGGAAATTTATCTACAGCGAGGATGATCCTTGTCTGTTGTTCGATGTGCGCAACGATCCCAAGGAAATGGAAAACCTCAGCCAGTCGCCCGGACATCAAACCCTGATGGCCGACTTTCTCGCCGAAGCGCGGGCGAAATGGGACATTCCAACGATCCATCAACAAGTGCTCGCCAGCCAGCGCCGCCGACGTTTTGTCGCCCATGCGCTGACCCTGGGCAAACTCAAGAGCTGGGACCACCAGCCGCTGGTGGACGCCAGCCAGCAGTACATGCGCAACCATATCGACCTGGACGATCTGGAACGCAAGGCCCGTTATCCACAACCCTGCCAATAAACCAATAACGTAAGGGGAAGCACATGCAAAAGTTATCCACAGTACTGGCCGCCGGGCTGTTGGCGTTGAGCAGTGTTTCGGCGTGGGCCGAGCAAAGCTGCGATACGGTGAAGATGGCTGACCCGGGCTGGAGCGACATCGCCGCGACCAACGCCATCACCGGTTTCCTGCTGGAAGGCATGGGTTACAAGCCCAAGGTCGATACCCTGGCGGTGCCTATCACCTTTGGCGGCCTGAAAGACGGCCAGGTCGATGTGTTCCTGGGTAACTGGATGCCGGCGCAGCAGGGCTTCTACGACAAATTCGTGGCCAACGGCGATGTCACGCAACTGGCCAAGAACCTTGATGGCACCGAATTCACCCTGGCGGTCCCGGATTATGTCTGGGACGCGGGTGTGCATAACTTTGCCGACCTGAGCAAATTCGCCGACAAGTTCGATAAGAAGATCTACGGCATCGGCTCCGGCGCCCCGGCCAACCTCTCCCTGAAGGAAATCATCAAGACCAACGACTTCGGCATGGGTGACTGGAAGCTGGTGGAATCGAGCGAGCAAGCGATGTTGGCGGAAGTCTCCCGGGCGGTGAAAAAACAGAAGTTCGTGACCTTCCTCGGCTGGACCCCGCACCCGATGAACGTGCAATTGAAAATGCACTACCTCAAGGGCGGCGAGAAGTATTTCGGCGACACCGGCAGCGTATACACACTGACGCGCAAAGGTTATGCACAGGCCTGCCCGAACGTTGGCAAGCTGCTGACCAACCTGAGTTTCACCCAGGAAATGGAAAACAGCATCATGGCTGAGGTGGTGAACAAGAAAGTCAGCAATGCCGAAGCGGCCAAGGCCTGGATCAAGGCCAACCCGGCGGTGCTGGATAAATGGCTGGACGGCGTGAAGACGGCGGATGACAAGGATGCGCTGGCGGCGGTGAAGGCCAAGCTATAAAGCTCTTGTGGCGAGGAGCTTGCCGGATTCCCCGCCAGGAGCTGTTTAGAAGCTGCGTAGGAGCTTTGTAGGAGCTGCCGAGTGCA
>NZ_JAOSHO010000144.1 GCF_025917275.1 Pseudomonas agronomica
GACATTACGGAAATGGAATGGTTTGCTCACCGGTAATCCTCTCGAAATGACTTGCAGCTTATTGTTGGTTTTCGCTACATCGGGCGAATAAATATAATCATGTATATACAAGCATAATCAAGCAAATTTTTGACCGCTGTTTTGTCGGCGTGAATCTTCGCGTGATTGGTTTTTCTCGTCCGAATGGCATTGGTGCAGGCTTTGCCATCAAGCTTTGCGCACCGGGAGCGCTGTGACAGTTTCAACCAGGGATAATGAGCTAAATCATAGGAAGACGCTGGGACTGCTCTCGCGTGGGGCCTTTTTAGTCAACAGAACGGCGAACTATTTCGGCCGCAATCACGCGCCTGAAAACATTCTTCAGGCGCGGTAAGCGATCAGCCGGCTCAGGGCATTGCGGTTATTTCAGATTGCCGCTGAGAAATTGCTGCAAGCGCTCGCTCTTTGGGTTCCCCAGAACTTCTTCAGGCGACCCTTGCTCTTCTACGAGCCCTTGGTGCAAGAACAACACCTGGTTGGATACCTTGCGAGCGAAGCTCATTTCGTGCGTCACCATGATCATGGTTCGGCCTTCTTCGGCGAGGCCCTGAATGACCTTCAGCACTTCTCCTACGAGTTCAGGGTCCAGGGCAGACGTCGGTTCGTCGAAGAGCATGATTTCCGGCTCCATGGCAAGCGCCCGGGCTATCGCGACGCGCTGCTGCTGGCCGCCCGAGAGGAAGGCCGGGTATTGATCGGCAACTCGCGATGGTAACCCAACCTTGTCCAGGTAACGCCGAGCCTGCTCCTCTGCATCCTTCTTGCTGACCCCCAACACGCGGCGCGGGGCCATCGTGATGTTGTCGAGCACAGTCATGTGGCTCCATAGATTGAAATGCTGGAATACCATTGCCAGTCGCGTGCGCAGCCGTTGCAGTTCATCTGTATTTGCAACGCGCATACCGTGGTGGTCATGGATCATGCGTATCGGCTGATTGTCGAGGCTCATGGCGCCATTGCTAGGGATTTCCAGAAAGTTGATACAGCGCAAAAAGGTGCTTTTGCCCGACCCGCTGGCACCGATCAGGCTAATGACATCGCCGGCCTTTGCGTTCAGCGAAACACCCTTTAGAACTTCGTGGTCGCCATAACTTTTATGCAGGTTTTCTACGGTCAGTTTGTACATATTCAAGCACCCTGAATTAATGAGCTGGGCCGAGGAACGACAGCCAACGGCGTTCAGCCAGGCGGAACAGGCCGACCAGAGAGAAAGTGATTGCAAGGTAAATCGCTGCGGCGATGCCGAACGATTGGAAGGTCAGAAATGTCGCTGAATTGGCATCTCTGGCAACCTTGAGGATGTCCGGTACAGTGGCGGTGAAAGCGACCGTGGTGGAATGCAGCATCAGTATCACTTCGTTGCTGTAGTTCGGCAGTGAGCGACGCAGTGCAGATGGCATGATGATGTAGGTATACAACTTCCATCCTCGAAGCCCAAAGGCCTTCGCTGCTTCGACTTCACCATGATTCATGTTGCGGATCGCCCCGGCGAAGATCTCCGTGGTGTAGGCGCAAGTGTTCAAGGCAAAGGCCAGGATGGTGCAGTTCAACGCATCGCGAAAGAATGCATCAAGAAGCGGTTGGGAGCGCACCGCAGCGAGGCTGTAGATGCCGGTGTAGCAGATCAGTAGCTGTATATACAGAGGCGTACCACGGAACAAATAGGTATAGAACTGCACAGGCCAGCGCACGAAAAGGTTGCTAGACACCCTGGCAATCGACAGCGGGACCGCCATCAAGAAGCCGAAGAAGAGCGAGGCACTGAGCAGCCATAGTGTCATCGCCAAGCCAGTGATGTGATAACCATCGTTGTACAGGAAGGGTTTCCAATATTCTTGCAATAGTTCGATCATCGCACGGCCTCCCGGGTACCTGCAGCGTAAAAACTCTCCAGTCGGCGCAAGACGTGGTTTGACGCGGTGGTGATAACCAAATAGATCAACGCTGCAAGGACCAGGAAGAAGAACAGTTGGTAGGAACTCTTTCCTGCATCTTGGGCAACCTTGACCAGGTCAGCCAGACCAATGATCGAGACCAGTGCGGTCGCTTTCAGGATCACCATCCAGTTGTTCCCAATACCCGGTAATGCAAAGCGCATCATTTGCGGGAAAAGCACCAGGCGGAATCGTTGGGCGCGGGTCAGGCCATAGGCGGTGGCTGCTTCTAATTGTCCCTTTGGAACGGCGAGAATCGCTCCGCGGAAGGTTTCGGTGAAATAAGCACCGTAGATGAAGCCCAGGGTGATGACCCCGGCGCTGAACGGATTGATTTCTATATATTCCCAGCCAAATGCATCGGTCAGCTGGGTCAGCCACGTCTGTAGGCTATAGAAGATCAGCAGCATCAAGACCAGGTCGGGCACGCCGCGGATGAGCGTGGTGTAGGCTTGCGCAGGAACGCGCAGCAAGGCCGACTTCGAGAGTTTCGCGCTGGCACCGATCAAACCCAGGCCCACGCTCAGCAACAAGCACAGTGCGGATAATTTGACAGTCATCCAGGAGCCTTGCAGCAACAGCGGGCCGAAACCCCTTAGGCTGAAGCCTAGAGTCTGCAATAGGTTTTCTAGCATTGGACAGCCCTTCGTCAATCAAGAAGAGCGCCCATCCGGAAATGGGCGCAGCGTGTTATTTACCGCTGTAGAGATTCTGATCACCGAAGTGTTTTTTCTGGATGGCTACATAGCTGCCGTCCTCGTGTAGTGCCTTGATGCCTTTGTTTATCAGGGCTTTGAGATCGGCGTTGCCTTGGGCGAGACCTACCGCGGTTTTCGCGGGTAGCAGTTCGTGCTCGACTGCTTTACTCACCTCAAAATTTGCGCCTTGCGGCGACTTCAAGAAGCCCATTTCGGCTTGCAACATGTTCTGGATCGAGGCATCGAGACGGCCAGTAACCAAGTCCGAATAGACCTGGTCTTGGTTGGCATAGGCTTGGGTTTTGATCCCGGCCTTGTTCAGTACGGCTTTGGCATAAGCTTCCTCGGTCGTACCTTGTTCATAACCGACAGTCTTGCCGACAAGCGTCTTGAGATCTTCGGTCAGGCCGGAACCTTTCCTGAAAACGAAGGAAGTAGGAACGGAGAACAGTTCATCGGAGAAGTCGATGACTTTCTCTCGCGACGATGTCACGGTCATGGCGGAGATCACGCCGTCGAATTTGTTGGCCTTCAAGCCAGGAATCATGCCGTCAAAATCACTCTCGACCCATTTGCACTTTACTTTCAATTCAGCACAAATCGCATTGCCTAAGTCGATATCGAAGCCAACCAGGCTACCGTCGGCAGCTTTGGACTCGAAAGGGGCATAAGAGGGGTCGACGCCGAACCGCAACTCCTTGTACTCCTTGGCCGAGGCAAAGCTGCCAGCCACACACAACGCCAGTACAGAGAGGGTCAAAATAGATTTTTTCATTGTTTTTATTCCTAAGGACCAAAGAGCGCTTGAGCGCACGGATGCGGTACGGAGCTCGTGTGTGTCGCTATTGGGAGTGGTACACAGAGCCCATTTTTTCGTTTAAGCGTGTCGAGGTGACGGATCGACTTTACCGCGTAAATACATACTTGTACATACAGGCATAGCCAATCAAGCAGCCATTTATCTGCTCGGATGTGCATGGGTGGAAGAAGGGCTGGAAACGCTGAGGGGAGGGGGGTGATCAGTTTCGTTTTTTCCGGTCACTACGGGCGTAGGGCCTGGGTCTATTGTGATGTATGAATCAGAAAGCGACCGACGCCCTTTGGAAGCGGCGCTGGTCAAGTTTTACGGCAGATGTGTCGAAGAGTCAGACGTCTCTGTGCGCTGCGTTCATGGGTAGGCGGCTACCCAAGCGATAGCGGGAGGAGGGGTGGACGAGCCGCACAAAGGTGACAATTTTGTTTTGGCTCCAAGTCCGACGTATGAGGGCCAGGCAAGGTTCGGTTGCATCGATTTGCAGATGTTTGCTCTCCTCTGCGCTGGGATGGCAGGCCTCTACGATATGTTCCATTTCGTCGGGCTTGATGACTTGCAAAAGGTATTTGGCCGGTTGCAGGTGTTCGCCGAATTTTTGTTTCAGGAACTCTGGCACCAGCTCGGGATTGACGTAACGATCCTCAAGCTGCACTGGCACGTCTTCTTCGCTGTGTGCACAAACCAGATGAAAAACCGAAGAGCCCGTGGGCAGGCCCAGCGCGGAAGCGACTGACATCGATGCGGATTCGCGTCCCAGGTGCAGGACGCGACAGCCGTAACTATGACCCCGAGCGAGAATCTCGTCGGCGATGTTGGTGATGCGCAGCAGGTTCGATTGCGGCTTGCTTTCGGCTACGAATGTTCCAACACCTGAAATCCGCACCAATAGACCTTCTTCGGTCAGCTCGCGCAGGGCTCGATTGACGGTCATGCGCGAGATGCCCAGCTCTTGCACCAACTGGTTCTCTGAGTAGATCAGGTCGCCAGGTTTCCAAACGCCCGCTCGAAGTTGGTCCAGCACAAAATCCTTCGCGCGTCGGTAGAGCGCTTGTGGTGCATTTTTGATCATCAGTCGGTCCGTGTCTCTTGTGCGGCAAGGACTCTTGCCAAGGAATGGAGGAAAAGATCGTTATCCTCACAGCTTCCTATGGATACCCGCAAGTACTGAGTATATCCCGCTTCGCGCCAAGGCTTGATGATGACCCCTTCGCGCAGCAATGCCTGGTTGATGACTTCGGCAGGATAAGGGGTGCTGAAAAAGAGGAAGTTGGCCATGGAGGGGGCGGTAGTGATGCCTTGTTCTCGCAGTGCGATCTCCAGTCTTCGGCGTTCGCTGGCGACGTGGGAGAGGCCTGCATTCAGATGATTTTCATCGGCCAGCGCGGCAATCGCAGCGGCTTGGGCCACTCGGTTGACGTTGAAGGGGGTGCGCAGGCGATTGATCAAATCGGCCAGCAGCGGGTCGCTGACGATGCCATAGCCGATGCGTAAACCTGCCAATGAATAGGCCTTGGAGAAGGTTCGAAGCAGGATAAACGGCTTGCCGCTGGCCTGGATCAAGCCGAGGCAGTCCGGGTACTCAGGCTCCCATTGAGCGTATTCGTAATAGGCTTCGTCAAACACCAGCAAGCACTTCGGGGGTAATGCATCGAGCAATTGCTTCAACTCGACGGCGCTCAAAGTGCAGCCAACCGGATTGGAGGGGCAAGAAAACATCAGCACATGGGTATGCGGTGTAAGGGCGGAAATCATCGCCGCCACGTCAAAAGTGCCTTGGTCGGTCATGGGGACACCGATTACCCGAGCGCCGGCTGCCACTGGAAAAATGAAATGCAAGCCGAAGGAGGGCACCACGGTAACGACTTCATCATCGTGGTCCAGAAAAACTCGACTGATGACACTCAGCAAATCTTCAGAGCCATTGCCGAACACGAAGCGATCTTCCGGAACCTCAAGTTTTTCCGAGAGTGCGGAGCGCAGTGCCTGGCAGCCAGAATCGGGGTACAGCGCAATCTCATGGCAGGCTTGGGTGGTCGCGGCATTGACGGCGGGGGCGGTGCCCATTGGGTTTTCATTGCTGCCTAACTTGGCGACGCGTGTCAGACCGAAGCGTTTGCGCACTGCATCAGAGGCGAGGCCGGCGTTGTAACTGGCCAATTCGCGTACTTCAGCGCGAGCAAGCAGGGTCAGGTCGTTGGCGTTCATACAAGGCTAACCTCTTGGAAATTTTGCTGGAAAGTATTGCGATCTGGATGGTTCCGCGGGGGACGCTGCGGGCTCGGCTGTTCAGCGCTTTGACGGATTTCGTGCGGGAGGCTGTGGTGAAAGAGTGTCGCCAATTCGGCGATCCGGCCTGCGAGGCTCACCCCTTCGGTAGTCGTGGCCGTCATCTGGTGCAATTTTTTCATTGATTACCTCTTAGGTGCAGGGCCACAAGAAAGTGTAGTTGTATGGTCCTGTATATATAGGCAACGCAATGTTTAGGCCAAGCCTTATCTTTTCTGTTGATCGCTGCTCGTAAACGCCTTCTAGGCGAGGGGGTGTTCACGTGAGTATTTTTTCTGGTGTAACTGAAGGTTGCATCGGGGTGTTTCCGATATCTCATTGATGAGTCGAAAGGAAACTGATGGTAAGGCTTTCTGTGGACAGTATTTTGAACGGAGGCAGTGCTCGATCCACTTCGGATCCGGGGTCTGGAGGTGATCCTAGCCTAACGGGCATGGTAAATGCTTAGCCATGTATATACAGCCCCATCGATCAGGCTTGTAGACCGATTTCCGATCTGCTGTGACACGCTCGGTCGAGTCGATGGGTAAAAGTGGCGCCTGCTATAGGCGCTTTCATAAGTCCGCTTAAAGAGAATCCCCCATGACGGTTAGCAATTTGCCCTTTTCAAAAGTCCGCCACAGCCAAGGCCTAGTGTTTTTATCCGGTGAACTGCCATTCAACGAGGACGGCAGCTTCCCGGAGGGTATCGAGGCACAAACGCGCCTGACCTTGATGCGCATTGCACAAACACTGGAATCCGAATCACTGTCGTTGGATGACGTGGTGAGCGTCACGGTGTACTTGACCGAGCGGAGTAACTTCGCTGAGTTCAACCGGATCTATGCTTCGTTTTTCACGGCCAATTTGCCTGTTCGCGCTACCGTCTGTGCCGGCCTCGTGGTGGATGCGTTGGTTGAAATCAGTGTCATCGCGCAGCAGCGTGCTTGAGTTGGAGGCAGCGTGAACGACAAACAAGTAGCAGTACTGGGCGCCGGCATCGTCGGTATAAGCACGGCCCTGCATTTGCAACGCCGGGGCTGTGCGGTGACCTTGGTAGACAAGGGGCCGCCCGGGCGCGAGACGTCATACGGCAATGCCGGGATCATCCAGCGCGAGGCCGTTGAACCGTACGGGTTCCCAAGGGACCTGGCGAGCCTGATAAGGGTGGTAACCAAGCGCGATATCGGCGTCAACTATCATCTGAGTGCAATGCCGGAGTACATGCCTACCCTGACCAGGTATTGGGCCAACTCAGCGCCAAGGCATTACCGAGCTATTGCGGACGCCTTTCGTACCTTGGTCGAGCATTCAATCAGCGAGCATTCCGAGTTGATCGAGCAAAGCGAGGCTCAACACCTGATCGTGCGCAAAGGTTGGATTCAGGCTTTTCGAACCCCGGAAAAATATGAAAAGGCGATGGAGAGTGCCCAGCGTGTGAGCGCGCACGGAGTATTGTCGCAAGCGCTGGACGGCGCCGGGCTCAGGCTCGCAGAGCCCGCTTTGGGTGGCGCTCTCGTTGGAGGGATTCACTGGCTTCAACCTTGGACCTGTGTTGATCCGGGTGAGCTGGTGCAACGCTATGCCGAACTCTTCTTGCGTGAAGGCGGACAGTTTGAACGCGGCGATGCCCGTTCATTGCGCCAGGCGGGAGCCGGCTGGCGAGTCTCCACCGAGTCCGGGCCGGTCGAAGCATCACAAGTAGTCGTGGCGCTTGGTCCTTGGGCCCAGGAGTTGCTGAGGCCCATGGGTTACCGCATCCCGTTGTTTATCAAGCGTGGTTATCACGCCCATTTCGCCGACGGGGCAAACTTGAGTCGCCCGGTGCTTGATACCGAGCAAGGCTACATGTTGGCGCCGATGAAGCGTGGTGTGCGTCTATCAACGGGAGCCGAATTCGCCCGTCTCGATGCGCCTCTGACCCCAGTGCAGCTAGGGAAGGCCGAAAGCGCGGCCCGACAACTCTTGGCATTGGGATCTCAGGTTGAGCGGACGCCATGGAGCGGTGCGCGACCTTGCACGGTTGATATGAAACCGGTGATTGGCCCCGCGCCGTTGCATAAAGGGCTCTGGTTCAACTTCGGCCATGCCCATCAAGGATTTACGCTAGGTCCGGTCAGTGGCCGACTGCTTGCGGAATTAATGATGGGAGAAACACCTGTGGTCGAGCCGGCACCCTTCGCTCCTGGGCGTTTCTGAACTGACTGTGCATGAGCTTTCTCGCTCCTCCTCTTGAGGGGAGGGGCAAGCACTATTCGTAAGAAAAATAACGACCGAGTTGTCTCGTTTTCACGTCGTGCAAGCAACGTTTGCGGCAGTCGCCGCAGGCGCTTTTATCCATCGGCGCCCACGTTCCATCGGCCTGCCCAGGAAAATTCATGAACATCAAACAGAAACTCACGTGGGCGTTTGCCGCCATCGCCTGCGCGCCGGTGATATTCGTCGCAATGGTTGTCGTACTGAACTTGCGTAGCGCAGCGCAAGCCGGTTTCCTGAACAGCAGTGGCCGCGAAATCAGGCAGATTGACCGCGGGATGGGGCAATTTTTCGACAGCATCCGCCAAAACGTCGAATACCTTGCCAAAGACCCTCGGATCGCCAACGTTCAGGGATTGAAGAACTATACGGCCGCTGACGCCCCGCAAACCCCCGTGACGAAGGTCGATCGACAGATCCAGGTTGTATTCGACAGTTTTGCAGAAACCCACCCAACCACGGCTTCCATTTCCCTTGGCCTCAATGATGGCGGTTTTGCGGGTTGGCCCGATGATCAGACGATGGCCAACTATGACCCACGGGGGCGACCTTGGTACAAGACGGCCATGGAAGCCGTACGAGGCTCAACCGTACGGACGGGCGCGTATTACTGGGCACCTGATGACATGGTGCTGGTCAGCACGGTCCGCACGATCAATGATACGGGCGGTGCCCCGCTGGGCGTCGTCGGCGTGGACGTATCGCTCAAGCAACTGACTGAATTGGTCAGAACCATCAAGTTGGGTAAGAGTGGGTACCTGATGTTGGTCGAGGCCAATGGCAATGTCCTGGTCGATCCCGCAAATGCCAAAAACAATTTCAAGCCGTTAGGTGAGCTAGGACCCGGCTATGCCGAATTGGCCAAAAGCGCTGATGGGGTGACTCAAGTCGAGATCGATGGTGTGCCATACATGGTCAACGTCCTAAGTTCCGATGACCTGGGATGGCGTTTTATTGGCCTGATCAAGCGTGATGAAGTGATGGCCGACGCCATGAGCCTGACCTGGTTGATTGCAGCCATCGCTGTTGCATTGGCCGTGGTGTTCGCCATCGTTGGTGCTGGTTTTGCCAGCGTGATCGTGCGCCCGATTCGTGGCGTGGCTGATGGGTTGCAAGAGATTGCCGAAGGTGAAGGTGACCTTACACGTCAACTCCAAGTACGGGGCAAGGACGAAACTGCCAACCTGGCTGGTTGGTTCAATCAGTTCCTAAGTATGATCGCTCAGTTGGTGAAGCGTATCGGCAATGCGTCGTCCGATCTGCAAACCGCTGCCGCCGACACCAACGAAGTCGCCAATAACATGAACTTGGCTGCCGGCCGCCAGCGTGAGGCCGTGGAACTGGTAAGCACCGCTTTCAATGAAATGCTCGCCACGGCCAATGAGGTCGCGCGCTCCTGCAGTGCCGCGGCGTCGAGTGCTGACGAAGGCTACCGCGACGTGCACGACGGCCAGAAGCAAATCAGCGAGGCCACCGGCAGCGTGCTCAAGCTCAGTGAGGAGCTGCAGATATCGACTCAGACCATGCAACTGCTCGAGCAAGACAGCAATAACATCAATGCGATTCTCGACACCATTCGCTCAATTGCCGAGCAGACCAACTTGCTGGCACTCAATGCTGCCATCGAGGCCGCGCGCGCGGGTGATCAAGGGCGTGGCTTTGCAGTGGTCGCCGATGAAGTTCGCGCCCTGGCTCGTCGCACCTCCGACTCTACCGGCGAAATAGACAGCCTACTGGGTAACCTCGCTCGCCGTACCCAGGAAGTCACCCAGCAGATGCAAGGCAGCCTGCAAGCGTCCCAGGCTAGCGTGCAGCGGATCCAGCGGGCCCGCGACAGCTTCGACAAGATCCGCGCTTCAGTGGACTCGATTCGCGGCCAGAACACCCAGATCGCCACGGCGGCAGAGGAGCAGCATCAAGTGGCGGAGGAGATCAATCGGCACATCGCACAGATCCACGCCGATGCGCAGATGGTAGAGGAGTTCGCGCATTCAGCCCATGCCGGATCGGGGCGAATGACGGCCATTTCTGGCCAGCTTCAAGGATTGGTCGGGCGCTTCAAGTTTTAATCTGTACGAACAATGGGCGCTCAATTGCCGCATTAGAGGATAAGCTCCATGAGCATTGAGCCCAGAGAAAAAACAGTGAAAGCCGCCGTCCCTGGCGGTCCCGTCCAACGGGCCATTCAAACAGGCTGATCAACGTGGGAAGGCCTGCGCTCCGAATCATGATTAGACCTGTCAGGTCGCCTGACCGTGTGCTGCATTCCGTTCGGGCTCGTCAGTACTTCCACTGCACAGCGACTTCCAGACTGCGCGGCTCGCCCACGTAATACTGGGTGTTGCTCTGGTGGATGAAACGGGCATAGACCTCGTCGGTCAGGTTGCGCAGGCGCGCGCTGACCTGTACGTGTTTGTCCAGATCGTGGGTCATGGACAAACCATAGACAGTGTACGAGGGCACCCAGGTCGTATTGGCGGTGTTGGCGTAGACCGACGACACATAGCGCGCGTCGGCCCCGAGCTGCCAGTCAGGAGCCACGTCATAGGTCAGCCAGAGATTGGCTACGCGGTCGGGAATGTTCACCGGATTCTTGCCTTTGCGCGAGAACACAACACCGGCGATGGTTTCATTGAACTCGTCGTACTCAGCCCTTACCCAACTGAAGTTACCGGCCGCCAATAGCTTGGGCGTGATCTTGAATGAAGCGGCCAGCTCGATGCCGGTGGAGGTTTGTTGACCCGCTTGTTCGGTGGTGTTGGGCACCGTCGAGGAGGGGACGGAGATGTTCTTGCGCACGATGCGGTAGGCCGCGGCGGTGGCCGAGCCGCGACCGTCAAGAAAATCGAACTTGCTGCCCACCTCGATTTGGCGGCCGGTGCTCAAGTCGAAGTCGCCCACCTGGGCAATGGAGGCGCCGGTAAGCGTGCCTCCCGGCGGCTCGGCCGACGTACTGTATTGGGTATAAAGGCTGACATTCGACGTCAGGTCGTACACCAGGCCCAGGCGTCCCGTGATTGCATCCCAACGTTTGTCGAGTCTGGCCTGGGCCGCATGATCGACGACTTCGAAGTCGATATGGTCATAGCGCAGCGCAGTAA
>NZ_JAOSHO010000145.1 GCF_025917275.1 Pseudomonas agronomica
AAAGATCGCAGCCTCGTTGCACTCGGCAGCTCCTACGGGCGCGCTTGTCATTAATCACAAGGAGGCATCGGGATGAAAACCCTCTGGCAAAACTGCCACGCCGCCACCATGGCCCAAGGCGTCTACTCGATCATCGAAGACGCCGCCATCGTCACCCAGGACGCGCACATTCAATGGATCGGCCCCCGTGCCGAATTACCTGTAGGCGACTACCCGGCGGTCAACGACCTCAAGGGCGCCTGGGTTACACCAGGGCTGATCGACTGCCACACCCACACGGTGTTTGGCGGCAACCGCAGCGGTGAGTTCGAACAGCGCCTGCAAGGCGTCAGCTACGCCGAAATCGCCGCGGCCGGCGGCGGCATCGCCAGCACCGTGCGCGCCACCCGCGCCGCCAGCGAGGACGAGCTGTTCGCCAGCGCCGCCAAGCGCCTGAAAAGCCTGATGCGCGACGGCGTGACCACGGTGGAAATAAAATCCGGCTACGGCCTGGACCTGGCCAGCGAGCGCAAGATCCTGCGCGTCATCCGCCGTCTCGGCGCCGAGTTGCCGGTCAGCATACGCAGCACGTGCCTGGCGGCTCACGCCTTGCCACCGGAATACAAGGATCGCGCCGACGACTACATCGAACATATCTGCACCGAAATGCTTCCCGCCTTGGCGGCCGAAGGGCTGGTGGATGCCGTTGACGCTTTTTGCGAATACCTGGCGTTTTCCCCGGCGCAGGTCGAGCGGGTATTTGTCACCGCGCAGCAATTGGGCCTGCCGGTAAAGCTGCACGCCGAACAGTTGTCGTCCCTGCACGGCTCAAGCCTGGCGGCGCGCTACCAGGCACTGTCGGCCGATCATCTGGAGTTCATGACCGAAGACGACGCCAAGGCCATGGCCGTGTCTGGCACGGTGGCGGTGCTGCTGCCGGGGGCGTTTTATTTCCTGCGTGAAACCCAGCTGCCGCCCATGGATGCGCTGCGCAAGCATGGCGTGAAAATCGCCATCGCCAGCGACCTCAACCCTGGCACTTCGCCTGCGTTGTCGTTGCGCTTGATGTTGAACATGGCCTGCACCTGTTTGCGCATGACGCCGGAAGAAGCGTTGGCAGGGGCGACGATTCACGCGGCCCAAGCCTTGGGCATGGCCGAGACTCACGGCTCGCTGGAAGCCGGCAAGGTCGCGGATTTTGTAGCCTGGCACATCGATCGCCCCGCCGACCTGGCCTACTGGCTCGGTGGCGATCTTGAAAAACGCGTCGTGCGTCACGGCGTGGAAATCGATTGAGGAGAGTGGTTGTGGAAAAGGTCCTGAACTTCAAGCAAGGGCGCGTGCCGCTGTTGATCAGCATGCCCCACGCGGGCCTGCGCCTGACGCCAGCGGTAAAGGCTGGTTTGATTCCCGAGGCGCAGAGCCTGCCGGACACTGATTGGCACATTCCGCGGCTCTATGATTTTGCCGAAGCGCTGGGCGCAAGCACCCTGGCCGCTGAATACTCGAGGTTTGTCGTGGACCTGAACCGTCCCTCCGATGACAAGCCGATGTACGTCGGCGCCACCACCGGTTTGTACCCGGCGACGCTGTTCGATGGCGTGCCGTTATTTCTGGAAGGGCTGGAGCCATCCGCCGAAGAGCGGGCGACATACCTGCAACAAGTCTGGATGCCCTACCACCAAGCACTGCAGCAGGAACTGGCGCGGCTCAAGGCCGAGTTCGGCTATGCCTTGCTGTTCGATGCCCACTCGATCCGTTCGGTGATCCCGCACCTGTTCGACGGCAAGCTGCCGGATTTCAACCTGGGCACGTTCAACGGTGTCAGTTGCGACCCGGCCCTGGCCAGCCAGCTCGAAGCCATCTGCGCCCGTCACGATCAGTTCACCCATGTGCTCAACGGCCGTTTCAAGGGCGGACACATCACCCGGCACTACGGCAACCCGGAGCAGGACATCCACGCGGTGCAATTGGAACTGTGCCAGAGCACCTACATGGAAGAGTTCGAGCCGTTCAACTACCGCCCGGACCTGGCGGCGCCGACCCAGGTGGTGCTCAGGGAATTGCTCGAAGGTTTCCTGGCGTGGGGGCGGCAGGCTTACAAAGATTAACCTGTGGTGAGGTAGCTTTTGTGGCGAGGGAGCTTGCTCCCGCTTGAGTGCGTAGCGCTCATAAGATCTTTGGGGCGGCTGCGCCCCCCAGCGGGAGCAAGCTCCCTCGCCACAAAAGCATTTCAAGCCCCTCTCCCTGTCGCCACCGTGCAAAACCAAGTCGCCACAGTTCACCTTCGCCCCCTCGACGCTGCGTAATGTTCCAGGCACGGTGCACCTAGACGCCGACCTACAACAATCCACTGCCGCACGAGACCCACGCGATGAAAAGACTGTCCAAACGCTGTCTGTCGTTCCTCTGCGGTACCGTTCTACTGAGCTCAGGCGCGATGGCCGCCGAGCCTGCGTCTTGCCAGGTCGTGCGCATGGGCGTGGTCAACTGGACCGACGTGATCGCCACCAGCGGCATGGCCGATGTGTTGCTCTCCGGCCTGGGCTACGAAAGCAAGCAGACCAGCGCCGTGCAACAGATCATCTTCGCCGGCATTCGCGACAAGCGACTCGACATTTTCCTGGGCTATTGGAAGCCCGCGATGGACAAGAACATCGCCCCGTTCCTGGCGGCGAACCAGGTGAAGGTGCTGGACCAGCCAAGCCTGGCCGATGCCCAGGCCACCCTGGCCGTTCCAGACTACGTGGCGGCGGCGGGGCTCAAGACTTTCGGCGATATCGCCCAATTCAAGGACCAGCTCGGTGGCAAGATCTATGGCATCGAGCCGGGCAGCGGCGCCAACACCACCATCAAGACGATGATCGAGACCAATCACTTCGGTCTCAAGGATTTCAAGTTGATCGAATCCGGTGAGGCCGGAATGCTGGCGGCGGTGCAGCGGGCGGTGAACCGCAAGGAGTTCGTGGTCTTCGTCGGGTGGACCCCGCACCCGATGAACATCAACATGAAAATGACGTACCTGACCGGCAGTGAAGACGTCTATGGCCCGAATGAAGGCGCCGCGACCGTGTCCACCGTGACCGCGCCGGACTATGCCCAGCGCTGCCCCAACGTTCAGCGGCTGCTGGAAAACCTCACGTTCACCGCCGCCCAGGAAAGCCAGCTGATGGTGCCGATCATGGAGCGCAAGACACCCCAGGATGTCGCCCGGCAATGGCTGCGCGAACATCCCGAGGATCTGCAGCGCTGGCTGGTCGGCGTGACCAGCTACGATGGCAAGGATGGCATCGCGGCGGTGCAGGCCAGCCTCAAGAACTGACACGATCTCCTGGACACTGAGAACCCCGTGGCGAGGGGATTTATCCCCGTTGGGGTGCGAAGCGCCCCCCAAACAGTAGATGCAGTCAAGCTGGCACACCGCGGCGATTTGCACTCAGGGGTGCTTCGCACCCCAGCGGGGATAAATCCCCTCGCCACAAGTTGCGCTCTATCCACAGATATCTGGTTGTCACCCCATGGCCTACCCACTCTCCCCGGCAATGTCCGCCTTCATCGACAAAACCCTGAGCTTCACCAGTCCGGACGACAGCCTCGCCGGTGCTCGCGAGGCCTACCGCCAGATGTGCCGGGCATTCACCCCGCCGCGCCCGTCAACGCTGGCGATCGAGGACCTGCACTTGGCCGGCGTGGCTGTCCGCGCCTACCATCCACGCACCGCGTCGCCGCTGGCCGGTTGGCCGTGCATCCTTTACCTGCACGGGGGTGGCTGGGTGGTCGGCGACCTGGACTCCCATGATTTCATCTGCGCGGAACTGGCCGAGACCCTCGGCGTGCTGGTCGTGGCGGTGGACTATCGCCTCGCCCCGGAGCATCCCTTTCCGGCCGGTTTCGAAGACTGCCTCGCGGTGTGGCGTCACCTGACGGACCTGCCGTTTGCCATTGACCCGCGTCGCCGGGCGGTGACTGGCGACAGTGCCGGCGGCAACCTCGCCGCCGCGTTGTGCCTGGCCCTGCGCGACGCACGCCAGCCTCAGCCCAGGGCCCAGGTGCTGATTTATCCGGCACTCGGCGGTCCCGCGCATTTGCCGTCGCGCAATGAATGTTCCGACGCGCCGCTTTTGAGCAGCAGTGACCTGCAACACTATGACGCTTTGTACCTGCAGGGTGCCGACCCCACGCCCTACGCCGCACCGTTGCTTGCCGATGATCTGAAGGGCTTGGCACCAGCCTTCGTCGCCGTCGCCCAATGGGATCCGCTGCGTGATGATGGTGTCCTTTATAGTGAGCGGCTGAACGCCGCAGGAGGGGCTTGCGTGTTGTACCGGGGCGAAGGCCTGGTCCACGGTTGCCTGCGTGCTCGGGGCCAGGTGCCGGAGGTGGATAAGATGTATCGCACGCTTTACGCATACCTGGCTGACACGCTTTGACTGCGCGCGGGGCATGCTCAATAAGGTCATTCGGGTTTATGATGCCGGACGGCAGACTAAATAGAAGTCCCCACAGGGATGACTCGACCCCTTACGGAGCGCGCAATGCAGACTTTGTACCCGCAGATCAAACCCCATGCCCGGCACGATCTGGCTGTCGATGACACCCACACGCTCTATGTCGATGAAAGCGGCTCGCCGGAAGGCCTGCCAGTCGTGTTCATTCACGGCGGCCCGGGGGCGGGTTGCGATGCACAAAGCCGTCGCTACTTCGATCCGAACCTGTACCGCATCGTCACCTTCGACCAGCGCGGCTGCGGTCGGTCCACGCCTCACGCCAGTCTCGAAAACAACACCACCTGGGATCTGGTCGAAGACCTGGAGCGCATCCGCAAGCACCTGGGCATTGAAAAATGGGTGCTGTTCGGCGGCTCGTGGGGCTCGACGTTGGCCCTGGCCTACGCCCAGACCCATCCGGAGCGGGTACATGGCTTGATCCTGCGTGGGATCTTTCTCTGCCGTCCGCAGGAAATCGAGTGGTTCTACCAGGCTGGTGCCAGTCGCCTGTTCCCTGACTACTGGCAGGACTACATCGCGCCGATCCCATTGGACGAGCGCGACAACTTGCTCGGCGCTTTCCATAAGCGCCTGACCGGTAACGACCAGATCGCCCAGATGCACGCGGCCAAGGCCTGGTCCACCTGGGAGGGCCGAACCGCGACCCTGCGGCCGAACCCGCTGGTGGTCGATCGCTTCTCCGAGCCGCAGCGCGCGCTGTCGATTGCACGGATCGAATGCCACTACTTCACCAACAATGCTTTCCTCGAGCCCAACCAACTGATTCGCGACATGGGCAAGATCGCCCATTTGCCGGGCGTCATCGTGCACGGTCGCTACGACGTGATCTGCCCGCTGGACAACGCCTGGGAGCTGCACCAGAACTGGCCCAACAGTGAATTGCAGGTGATTCGCGACGCCGGCCACGCCGCCTCGGAACCAGGGATCACCGATGCGCTGGTGCGCGCCGCCGCGCAAATGGCCCGGCGCCTGCTTGACCTGCCGCCCGAAGAGGCATGAAAGGGCTGTTGCAGCGGGTCCGCGGTGCCCGGGTCGAGGTCGCGGGCGAGGTTGTCGGCGCCGTGGACCAGGGCTTGCTGGTGCTGGTGGCCGTCGAGCCGGGGGACACCCGTGCCCACGCCGACAAACTCTTGCATAAGCTGCTTAACTACCGGGTGTTCAGCGACGCCGACGGGAAGATGAACCTGTCCCTGACGGATGTGGCAGGTGGTTTGCTGCTGGTGTCTCAGTTCACTCTGGCGGCGGACACCAAAAGCGGCTTGCGCCCGAGTTTTTCGACCGCTGCGCCTCCCGCCCTGGGCGAAGAGTTGTTCAACTATTTGCTCAACCAGGCGAAACAGGTGCATGGCACCGTGGCATCAGGTAGATTCGGCGCCGACATGCAAGTGCATCTGGTCAATGATGGCCCGGTAACCTTTCTGTTACAGGCCTGAAAGCGTTTGAAACATCTTTTTGGTCCGGTTTCGAGGCAAAACAGCATGTTTTCTCGATAAATACTTTGCTAGCCCTGATGCGTTGTCACGCGGCCTACTAGATAATCGCGCGCTACGGGGGACCAGCGTTCGCTGGTCCATTTGACTTAGGTAGAGAGTTGTCCTGAACCGTTTGGGGAATCATTTTGTCCCGTCGGAGTCGGAACAATGCTCGCCAACTTGGCAAGAGTGGTCCGCAGGGACGGTTTTTCAGCGCCGTTACCGTGTAGATACTTTATCTGGCCGTTGGTTTTTTGATCAGTTTTCGGCGAGGGTTGCTCGTGATTGTTAGTCCCTGTAATGCACCAAAAATGACTGCCAAACGGTTTAGAAACGCTCTGGTAGCGGGCTCGGCCCTTTTTTGCCTGCTTGGCGCCGGCCAACTGTGGGCATTCAGCCTGGATGATGTATCGGCAAAAGCGCAAGAATTGGCGGGGCAGAAGTTCGAAGCCCCGCGCAGCAATCTGCCGAACGAATTCCGCGAGATGAAGTTCGCCGATTATCAGAAAATCCGTTTCCGCACTGAAAAAGCTGAATGGGCCGACCAGAAGACGCCGTTCCGGCTGTCCTTCTATCACCAGGGCATGCACTTCGACACGCCGGTGAAGATCAACGAAATCACCGCGACCACCGTCGAGGAAATCAAGTACGACCCGACACGTTTCGATTTCGGCGACGTGAAGTTCGATCCCAAGGCGACCGAACAGCTGGGCTACGCCGGTTTCCGCGTGCTGTACCCGATCAACAAGGCTGACAAGCAAGACGAAATCATGACCATGCTGGGCGCGAGCTATTTCCGCGTTATCGGCAAGGGCCAGGTCTACGGTTTGTCCGCCCGTGGCATGGCGATCGATACCGCCTTGCCATCGGGTGAAGAGTTCCCACGCTTTCGCGAGTTCTGGATCCAGCGCCCGAAACCGACTGACAAGCATCTGGTGATCTTCGCGTTGCTGGATTCGCCACGGGCCACGGGCGCTTATCGCCTGACTCTGCGTCCGGGCACCGACACCGTGGTTGACGTCAAGTCGCGGGTGTTCCTGCGTGATCGCGTCAACAAGCTGGGCATCGCCCCGCTGACCAGCATGTACCTGTTCGGCGCCAACCAGCCGTCCAAAGTGCTGAACTACCGTCGTGAACTCCACGATTCCAGCGGCCTGTCCATTCATGCGGGCAACGGCGAGTGGATCTGGCGTCCGCTGAACAATCCAAAACACCTGGCCGTGAGCAACTTCTCGGTTGAAAACCCGCGTGGTTTCGGCTTGCTGCAACGGGGTCGTGACTTCAGTCACTACGAAGACCTGGACGACCGCTACGAAAAACGTCCTAGCGCCTGGATCGAACCGAAAGGCGATTGGGGCAAAGGCACCGTCGACCTGGTTGAAATCCCGACCGCCGACGAAACCAACGACAACATCGTTGCGTTCTGGAGCCCGGAAAAACTGCCTGAGCCTGGCCAGCCGCTGGACTTTGCCTACCGTCTGCACTGGACGCTCGATGAAGCCAACCTGCACTCGCCTGACAGCGCCTGGGTCAAGCAGACCCTGCGTTCCACCGGTGACGTGAAACAGTCCAACCTGATCCGTCAGCCGGACGGCAGCGTCGCCTACCTGGTCGACTTCGAAGGGCCGTCCCTGCAAGCACTGCCTGAAGACGCCGAAGTGCGTAGCCAGGTGAGCGTTGGCGACAATGGCGAAATCGTCGAGAACAGCGTTCGCTACAACCCTGAAACCAAGGGCTGGCGCTTGACGCTGCGCATGAAGATCAAGGACCCGAGCAAAGCCACCGAGATGCGTGCTGCCTTGGTCCGGCCACTGGTTCCTGTCGAACTGCCAGCCACCGTGCATTCCGTGAACACGTTGGCCAAGGCCGACAAGGTCGCGAAGCAGCAGAGCGAAAAAGAAAAAGCCACCGAGCAAGCCGGCGAGCAGAAAGAAGCCAAGGCCGTGAAGGCGTCCACCGCCGCCGTCGAGCCGACCCCAACCCAACAGGAACCGGAACAGACTGAACAAGTCCTGACCGAGACCTGGAGCTACCAGTTGCCTGCCGATGAGTAATACTCCTGTACAACCAGAATCTCTCAGCGAGTATCTGGCCCATTTGCCGATGACCGACGAGCAGCGCTCCGAGCTGGCGGGCTGCAAGTCATTCAGCGAATTGCATGAACGCCTGGCTTCTTCGACCTTCGACGCACCCAACGAGGCCGCGCAAGCCTCGGTGGGGCGTCGCCTGGTACTGAGCACCGCCGAGGAACTCGAGGAAGCCGAAATGCTGGCGCTCGATTCCAACGGCCGCGTCTGCCTGAAGGCGACGCCGCCGATTCGCCGGACCAAAGTCGTGCCGGAGCCGTGGCGCACCAACATCCTGGTGCGTGGCTGGCGCCGCCTGACCGGTCGCACCAATCCGCCGAAGCCGCCCAAGGATGAGCGCGTCTTGCCGCACGCGCGGTGGCGTACCGTGGGTTCGATCCGCCGCTACATCCTGCTGATCCTGATGCTCGGCCAGACCATCGTTGCCGGCTGGTACATGAAAGGCATCATGCCGTACCAGGGCTGGGCGCTGGTGGACCTCGACGAAGTGATGCATCAACCGCTGCTGCAGACGGCCACGCAAGTGCTGCCGTACGCGCTGCAAACCAGCATCCTGATCATGTTCGGCATCCTGTTCTGCTGGGTGTCGGCCGGTTTCTGGACCGCGCTGATGGGCTTCCTGGAACTGCTCACCGGTCACGACAAGTACCGTATCTCCGGCGCCAGCGCCGGCAACGAGCCGATTCCGAAGGACGCCCGCACTGCACTGGTCATGCCGATCTGCAACGAGGACGTGCCACGGGTATTCGCCGGTTTGCGCGCCACGTTCGAGTCGGTCGCGGCCACCGGTGACCTGGATCGCTTCGATTTCTTCGTGCTCAGCGACAGTAACGAAACCGACATCTGCGTCGCCGAGCAGCAGGCCTGGCTGGACGTCTGCCGCGAAACCGGTGGCTTCGGCAACATCTTCTACCGTCGTCGTCGCCGTCGCGTGAAGCGCAAGAGCGGCAACCTCGACGACTTTTGCCGTCGTTGGGGCAGCGACTACAAGTACATGGTCGTGCTCGACGCCGACAGCGTCATGAGCGGCGAATGCCTGACCAGCCTGGTGCGCCTGATGGAAGCCACGCCGGACGCCGGCATCATCCAGACCGCGCCAAAGGCCTCGGGCATGGACACGCTGTATGCGCGCATGCAGCAGTTCGCCACCCGCGTCTATGGTCCGCTGTTCACCGCCGGCCTGCACTTCTGGCAGTTGGGCGAATCGCACTACTGGGGTCACAACGCGATCATCCGCATGAAGCCGTTTATCGACCACTGCGCCCTGGCGCCGTTGCCCGGTAAAGGTGCGTTCTCGGGCGCGATCCTCTCCCACGACTTCGTCGAAGCCGCGCTGATGCGCCGTGCCGGTTGGGGCGTGTGGATTGCCTACGACTTGCCGGGCAGCTACGAGGAACTGCCGCCGAACCTGCTAGACGAACTCAAGCGTGACCGTCGCTGGTGCCACGGCAACCTGATGAACTTCCGGCTGTTCCTGGTCAAGGGCATGCACCCGGTGCACCGCGCGGTGTTCCTGACCGGCGTGATGTCCTACCTGTCGGCACCGTTGTGGTTCTTCTTCCTGGTGCTGTCCACCGCGCTGCTGGCGGTGAACACCCTGATGGAGCCGCAGTACTTCCTGGAGCCGCGCCAGCTGTATCCGCTGTGGCCACAATGGCATCCGGAAAAAGCCATCGCGCTGTTTTCCACCACCATCGTCCTGCTGTTCCTGCCCAAGCTCTTGAGCATCGTGTTGATCTGGGCGAAAGGCGCGAAAGAGTTCGGTGGCAAGTTCAAGGTGACGCTGTCGATGTTGCTGGAGATGTTGTTCTCCATGCTGCTGGCGCCGGTGCGGATGATTTTCCACACTCGCTTCGTCCTCGCCGCTTTCCTGGGCTGGGCCGCGACGTGGAACTCGCCGAAACGTGACGACGACTCCACGCCATGGAGCGAAGCCGTCAAGCGCCACGGGCCGCAGACCCTGCTGGGCTTCTTCTGGGCCTTGCTGGTGATCTGGCTGAACCCGAGCTTCCTGTGGTGGCTCGTGCCGATCGTCGGCTCGCTGATGCTGTCGATCCCGGTCTCGGTGATCTCCAGCCGCGTGGGCCTGGGCTTGAAATCCCGTGATGAGAGCCTGTTCCTGATTCCCGAGGAATACGCACCACCGCAGGAGCTGCTGTCGACCGACCAGTACACCCATGAAAACCGTTGGCACGCGCTGAACGACGGCTTCATCCGGGCGGTGGTTGATCCACAGCAGAACGCCTTGGCCTATGCACTGGCAACTTCACGCCATGGCAAGGCAGAGCCGATTGAATGGATGCGGGTCGAACGCGTTCGTCACGCGCTGAAGGTCGGTCCTGCGGGGCTCAGCAATGCCGAGCGCTTGGCACTGCTGAGTGATCCGGTGGCCTTGTCCCGCCTGCACGAGCAGGTCTGGAGCGAGGCGCATCCGGAATGGCTGGCAGCGTGGCGTGAGTCGGTCAAAGCCGATCCGCATGCACCGCTGCTGCCGCTGCAGCCGGTGAGCGTTCAGCCTCAGTTGGCTTGATAGTGTGATGAACAAAAGCCCCGCTTCTGAAAGGAAGCGGGGCTTTTTGTTGGGCGTTCCATGGAGGTGGCCACAACATCACATGGCTTTGGTTTTGGAGTGCTAAGACTGTGGGTCGGCGTTGTCCAACATCTGATTCGCCAGTAAACCACATCGCTGCTAAACGAAAAGGGTGGCGGCAGTACGCGGGTTAGCAGACCAGGAATCAAGGAACCCGGCGCACCGAAGTGCCCCACGCACAGCCGCCATGAAGCGGACCTGCGTGCCTTGATATTAAGCCGAGCTGCTAAACCCGATCGCTGAACTTACAGCGACCTGCAAACGTTAGAGCCCAGGGCCAAGGCGCACAAGGCGGCGGATTCTTGCGTAGTTGTAGGCAATGGCGCAAGGCGCCGTAGCCTTTGGATGACGGATTGTGGAGCGCAGTTGTTTATCCGTTCTTTAGGTCACGGACACTTACCGCGTCCCCCTGTGGGAGCGAGC
>NZ_JAOSHO010000146.1 GCF_025917275.1 Pseudomonas agronomica
ATCGCGAGCAAGCTCGCTCCCACAGGTTCAGGGGTCAGGCGCGCTTGATCAGGTGCACGGCCAGCACGTCGCAAGGCGCGCCATGCAGCACGTCGTTGGCGGTCGAGCCGAGCAACAGCGCCAAACCGTGGCGGCCATGGCTGCCGACGACGATCAGGTCGCAGCCCTGTTCCTTGGCCAGGTGATGGATCTCCTGGCGCGGCTGGCCGTAGGTCAGGTGGCTGTTCTCCTTTTTCAAGGCAGGGTATTTCACAATCAGCCGGTCAAGACGTTCCTTGGCTTGATCGAACTGTTGCTGTTGCAACTGGGAAAGATCCATCGGAACGTCACCGCCGAAGGCCATGGCCATCGGTTCGACGATGTGCACCAGCGACAGTTTGTTTTCCCGGCCTTCGCACAGGGCGAGGGCTCGCTTGACGACTGGATCGCATTCTTCAGTAAGGTCGACGGCGACCAGGATGTGTTCGTAGTACATAAAAAGCACTCCAGAGAATGGCGATACGGTAAGTATGGCTGGTTTCAAGCGCATTGACGGCGACGCAGGTCAACGGGCTCATCAGAATTCGGGAGTACAGATATGACGGTCTGGATAGTGGTGTCAATCCTGTTGGTGGTATTAAGCCCCCTGGCATGGTTGCGGCCGTCCCGTGCACAGAACGGGCGCATGGCCCTTCGCATGGAGGCGCGACGCCTCGGGCTGGCCATGCAATTGACTCCGCAGGACTGGCCTCACTGGCTTGGCCAGCAGCCGCCAAACCCGTGTGCGCAATACCACCGAGCCCGGCGGGGCAACCAGCCGGCCAGTTGGAGTTATTGGCAAAAGGCGCCTGGTGTGTGGGTGAATCAATGGCAGGAAACCTGCCAGGATGAATCGTTGCTCAGTCATTTCAGGACGCTGCCAGCCAATGTCTACAAGGTCGAGGCTGACCGGCAGATGATTGCGCTGTACTGGGGCGAAAAAGGCGACGCCAGTGTCTTGCAGGACATTTCAGCGGTGCTCAAGGCGTTGGCTTGACGCATAAAAAAGCCCGACAGATTCATCGGGCTGGGTGGCCAGGCAGGCCGGTAAACACGTCTTCAGGTCGTTCATTCGAAACGACCTTCCCATAAAGCGCTCAAATGCTTTGTCACCAGCGTAGTCGGTTGAATCCGTTGCGGTTGGAATTAGGGCGACTTTTCTAATTATTGATTCTATGAATGGTTGCTCATGCAGCGCCGTGTTGCGGATCCGTGCGGTACGGAAATGACCGGGGAGTCCTGTTCAAACGCTTGTTTAGGGCGATTGACAATTGTCGGAAATTCCGTGAAGGTGACGTACCCAAATCAAACGGGCGTATGAATTGAGCGTTTGTATCGGAACGCTCCTACAGACCCCGACTATCGCGTTGACGGGTGTGCCTGGCGGATTGGCGTAGCATCGACGGTAATGTCAATGCCGAACCAGTGGTCAGCGTCCAACGTGTACTGTTCAGCTTCCATATCGTGGAGATCAGTTGATGATTTACGAAGGTAAAGCCATCACGGTTAAGGCTCTTGAAAGTGGCATCGTCGAATTGAAATTCGACCTCAAGGGTGAGTCCGTCAACAAGTTCAACCGTCTAACCCTGAATGAATTGCGTCAGGCCGTGGACACTATCAAGGCAGATGCTTCGATCAAGGGTGTGATCGTCAGCAGTGGCAAGGACGTGTTCATCGTCGGCGCCGACATCACCGAATTCGTCGACAACTTCAAGCTGCCCGATGCCGAACTGATCGCTGGCAACCTCGAAGCGAACCGTATCTTCAGCGACTTCGAAGACCTCAACGTACCGACCGTCGTGGCCATCAATGGCATCGCCCTGGGTGGCGGCCTGGAAATGTGCCTGGCGGCGGATTACCGCGTCATGTCCACCACCGCCAAGATCGGCCTGCCGGAAGTCAAGCTGGGCATCTACCCAGGCTTTGGCGGTACCGTGCGCCTGCCGCGCCTGATTGGTGCCGACAACGCCATCGAATGGATTGCCGCCGGCAAGGAAAACCGTGCCGAAGACGCGCTGAAGGTCGGTGCCGTAGACGCCGTGGTTGAACCAGGCAAGCTTCAGGAAGCGGCGCTTGAGACTGTCAAGCGCGCCATCAGCGGTGAGTTCGACTACAAGGCCAAGCGCCAGCCGAAGCTTGAAAAACTCAAGCTCAACGCCATTGAACAAATGATGGCCTTCGAAACCGCCAAGGGTTTCGTGGCCGGTCAGGCGGGCCCGAACTACCCGGCGCCGGTCGAAGCGATCAAGACCATCCAGAAAGCCGCGAACTTCGGTCGCGACAAGGCCTTGGAAGTCGAAGCCGCCGGCTTCGTGAAACTGGCCAAGACCTCCGCCGCGCAGAGCCTGATCGGCCTGTTCCTCAATGACCAGGAACTGAAGAAAAAGGCCAAGGCCTATGACGAAATCGCCCGCGACGTGAAGCAGGCCGCCGTGCTCGGCGCCGGCATCATGGGTGGCGGTATCGCCTACCAGTCGGCGTCCAAAGGCACGCCGATCTTGATGAAGGACATCAACGAACACGGCATCGAGCAAGGCCTGGCGGAGGCTGCCAAGCTGCTGGTCGGTCGCGTCGACAAAGGTCGCATGACTGCTGCGAAGATGGCTGAAGTGCTCAACGGCATTCGTCCTACGTTGTCCTACGGCGATTTCGGCCATGTCGACCTGGTGGTCGAAGCCGTTGTCGAGAATCCGAAGGTCAAGCAAGCGGTACTGGCTGAAGTCGAAGACAAAGTCAAAGAGGACACCATCCTCGCCTCGAACACCTCGACCATTTCCATTTCGCTGTTGGCCAAGGCCCTCAAGCGTCCGGAAAACTTCGTCGGCATGCACTTTTTCAACCCGGTGCACATGATGCCGCTGGTGGAAGTTATCCGTGGCGAGAAGTCCAGCGAACTGGCGATCGCCACCACCGTGGCCTACGCCAAGAAAATGGGCAAGAACCCGATCGTCGTCAACGACTGCCCGGGCTTCCTGGTCAACCGCGTGCTGTTCCCATACTTCGGCGGTTTCGCCAAGTTGGTCAGCGCCGGCGTGGACTTCGTGCGCATCGACAAGATCATGGAAAAATTCGGCTGGCCGATGGGCCCGGCGTACCTGATGGACGTGGTCGGCATCGACACCGGCCACCACGGTCGCGACGTCATGGCCGAAGGCTTCCCGGACCGCATGAAGGACGATCGTCGTTCGGCCGTCGACGTGCTCTACGAAGCCAAGCGCCTGGGCCAGAAGAACGGCAAGGGCTTCTACGCGTATGAGACCGACAAGCGCGGCAAGCAGAAGAAAGTCGCCGATTCGTCGGTGCTGGAAGTGCTCAAGCCGATCGTCTACGAGCAGCGCGAAGTCACCGACGAGGACATCATCAATTGGATGATGATCCCGCTGTGCCTGGAAACCGTGCGTTGCCTGGAAGATGGCATTGTCGAAACCGCCGCCGAGGCCGACATGGGTCTGGTCTACGGCATCGGTTTCCCTCCATTCCGTGGCGGTGCGCTGCGCTACATCGATTCGATCGGTGTGGCCGAGTTCGTTGCCCTGGCTGACCAGTACGCTGATCTGGGCGCGCTGTACCACCCGACCGCGAAGCTGCGTGCAATGGCCAAGAACGGCCAGCGCTTCTTCGGTTAAGCGCCCAACGACTAGAGCGAGAGAACATTTATGAGCTTGAATCCTAGAGACGTCGTGATTGTCGACTTCGGTCGTACGCCGATGGGCCGCTCCAAGGGCGGCATGCACCGCAACACCCGCGCCGAAGACATGTCGGCGCACCTGATCAGCAAGCTGCTGGAACGCAACGTCAAGGTCGACCCCAACGAAGTCGAAGACGTAATCTGGGGCTGTGTGAACCAGACCCTGGAGCAGGGCTGGAACATCGCCCGCATGGCTTCGCTGATGACCCAGATCCCCCACACCGCCGCTGGCCAGACCGTCAGCCGCCTGTGCGGTTCGTCCATGAGCGCGCTGCACACTGCCGCCCAGGCGATCATGACCGGCAACGGCGACGTATTCGTCGTCGGCGGTGTCGAGCACATGGGCCACGTGAGCATGATGCACGGTGTCGATCCGAACCCGCACATGTCGCTGTACGCGGCAAAAGCCTCGGGCATGATGGGCCTGACCGCGGAAATGCTTGGCAAGATGCATGGCATTACCCGCGAACAGCAGGACGCCTTTGGCGTGCGCTCCCACCAACTCGCCCACAAGGCGACCGTGGAAGGCAAGTTCAAGGATGAAATCATCCCGATGCAGGGTTACGACGAGAACGGCTTCCTGAAGCTGTTCGACTACGACGAAACCATTCGTCCGGAAACCACCCTGGAAAGCCTGGCGACCCTGAAGCCGGCCTTCAATCCAAAGGGCGGCACCGTAACGGCGGGTACTTCGTCGCAGATCACCGACGGTGCCTCATGCATGATCGTGATGTCGGCCCAGCGTGCCCAGGACCTGGGCATCCAGCCGATGGCCGTGATTCGTTCGATGGCTGTCGCGGGTGTGGATCCGGCGATCATGGGCTATGGTCCAGTACCGGCCACGCAGAAAGCCTTGAAGCGTGCGGGGCTGAGCATTACCGATATCGACTTCTTCGAGCTCAACGAAGCTTTCGCCGCACAGGCCTTGCCCGTGCTGAAAGATTTGAAAGTGCTCGACAAGATGAACGAGAAGGTTAACCTGCACGGCGGCGCGATCGCCCTGGGTCACCCGTTCGGTTGCTCCGGTGCGCGTATCTCCGGCACGTTGCTCAACGTCATGAAGCAGAACGGGGGCACGTTTGGGGTGTCCACCATGTGCATTGGCCTCGGCCAGGGCATCGCCACTGTCTTCGAACGCGTCTAAGCGTTGCGTTGATGGAAGCCGGGGCCAAGTGCCCCGGTTTTTGTTTTTCGGGTGTAGTAGAAAAAGATTTTGTTTTTATTTTGAAAAGATTGGAGTGAGGGCCAACGCATGCCGATACAACCTGGGCTCTACCAACATTACAAAGGTCCGCAGTACCGTGTTTTCAGCATCGCGCGGCATTCCGAGACCGAAGAAGAAGTGGTCTTCTATCAAGCCCTGTATGGCGATTACGGCTTTTGGGTGCGTCCCTTGAGCATGTTCCAGGAGTCGGTCGAGGTTGACGGCGAACAGGTGCCACGCTTTGCTTTGGTGCAGGCCGAGGAGAGCATTTTTTCCAAGCCTTGAGGCCGACCTGGGGGAGACCCCGCCCTTGACCTCACCTTGCAGCCACTATATATAGCGGTGCCGCGTCAGGCGCCAACCGCCTTTCACTTTTTAGAATTCAGGAATTTTCTGATCCATGGGCAAATCGCTGGTCATTGTGGAATCCCCGGCTAAGGCCAAGACCATCAACAAGTATCTGGGCAACCAATACGTGGTGAAGTCGAGTATCGGCCATATCCGAGACCTGCCCACCAGCGGTTCGGCTAGCGCCAGCAAGGAGCCTGCCGCCAAGCGCGGCAAGGCGGCCGCTGGTGAAGCGCCGGCGCTGTCGCCGAAAGACAAGGCGCGCAAGCAGCTGGTCTCGCGCATGGGGGTCGATCCGGAACATGGTTGGAAAGCCAAGTACGAAATCCTCCCAGGCAAGGAAAAGGTCATCGAAGAACTGCGTCGGCTCGCCAAGGATGCCGACACCATCTATCTCGCGACGGACTTGGACCGCGAAGGGGAAGCCATAGCCTGGCACCTGCGCGAAGCCATCGGTGGGGATGACAGCCGCTACAAGCGCGTGGTGTTCAACGAAATCACCAAGAAGGCCATCCAGGAAGCTTTCTCCCAGCCCGGCGAGCTGGACATTGATCGGGTCAACGCCCAACAGGCGCGTCGCTTCCTTGACCGCGTTGTGGGCTACATGGTCTCGCCACTGTTGTGGGCCAAGATTGCCCGCGGCCTGTCGGCCGGTCGTGTGCAGTCGGTTGCGGTGAAGCTGGTGGTGGAGCGCGAGCGGGAAATCCGCGCGTTCATTCCAGAGGAATATTGGGAAGTCCACGCTGATCTCGGCACCGCCAAGGGCGCTACCGTGCGCTTCGAAGTGGCCCGCGAGAAAGGCGAAGCCTTCAAGCCGCTCAACGAAGCCCAGGCCATGGCGGCGCTGGAGAAGCTCAAGGCTTCGAGCTACAGCATCGTCAAGCGCGAAGACAAGCCGACCAGCAGCAAGCCTTCCGCACCGTTCATTACTTCCACCTTGCAGCAGGCCGCGAGCAACCGCCTGGGCTTTGGCGTGAAGAAAACCATGATGATGGCCCAGCGTCTGTACGAAGCGGGTTACATCACGTACATGCGTACCGACTCGACCAACCTCTCGGCCGATGCCGTGGCAATGGCGCGTACTTATATAGAAAGCGAGTTCGGCAAGAAATACCTGCCGGAGACGCCGAACGTCTACAGCAGCAAGGAAGGCGCCCAGGAGGCTCACGAAGCGATTCGTCCTTCCGACGCCAATACCGAGCCAAGCAAGCTGTCGGGCATGGAGCGCGATGCCGAGCGTCTCTACGAGCTGATCTGGCGCCAATTCCTGGCCTGCCAGATGCTGCCGGCGCAATACCTGTCGACCACCGTCAGCGTCGGTGCTGGTGACTTCGAGCTGCGCGCCAAGGGCCGCATCCTGAAGTTCGACGGTTACACTCGCGTCATGCCGCAAATCACCAAGCCAGGTGATGACGACGTCCTGCCGGACATGGCCCAGGGCGACGTGATGAAGCTGATCAAGCTTGATCCAACCCAGCACTTCACCAAGCCGCCAGCGCGATACTCGGAGGCCAGCCTGGTCAAGGAAATGGAAAAACGTGGCATCGGTCGTCCTTCGACCTACGCAGCGATCATTTCCACCATCCAGGATCGCGGCTACGTGACGTTGCACAACCGTCGTTTCTATTCGGAAAAAATGGGGGACATCGTTACCGAGCGTCTCTCCGAAAGCTTCTCGAACCTGATGGACTACGGTTTCACCGCGGGCATGGAAGAGAACCTGGACGATGTGGCCCAGGGCGAGCGGGACTGGAAGAACGTGCTTGACGAGTTCTACGGCGATTTCAAGAAAAAACTCGAAGTGGCCGAAAGTCCGGACGATGGCATGCGTGCCAACCAGCCGGTCATGACCGATATTCCGTGCCTGACCTGCGGTCGTCCGATGCAGATCCGTACCGCTTCGACCGGCGTGTTCCTCGGTTGCTCGGGCTACAGCCTGCCGCCGAAGGAGCGCTGCAAGGCGACGGTCAACCTCGTGCCGGGTGACGAAATCGCTGCGGACGATGAGGGTGAATCGGAATCCCTGGTCCTGCGCGGCAAGCACCGGTGCCCGATCTGCAGCACGGCGATGGATGCTTACCTGTTGGATGAAAAGCGCAAGCTGCACATCTGCGGTAACAATCCGGATTGCGCCGGCTACGAGATCGAGGAGGGCACTTATCGCATCAAGGGCTATGAAGGCCCGAGCCTGGAATGTGACAAGTGCGGCAGCGAAATGCAGCTCAAGACCGGCCGTTTCGGCAAGTTCTTCGGCTGCACCAACCCGACCTGCAAGAACACCCGCAAGCTGCTCAAGAGCGGTGACGCGGCGCCGCCGAAGATGGATCCGGTGAAGATGCCCGAACTCAAGTGCGAGAAGGTCAACGACACCTACATCCTGCGCGACGGTGCATCCGGTCTGTTCCTGGCCGCCAGCCAATTTCCGAAGAATCGTGAGACTCGGGCACCGTTGGTGATTGAAATCCTGCCGCACAAGGACGAGATCGATCCGAAGTATCATTTCCTCTGCGACGCACCGCAGAAGGATCCGGACGGCCGCCCCGCAGTGATTCGCTACAGCCGCAAGACCAAGGAGCAATATGTGCAGACCGAGGTCGACGGCAAGCCTACTGGCTGGAAGGCGTATTACGACGGTGGTAAGTGGACCGTTGAAGACAAGCGCTGATATGACTCTGCTCGATTCCGGTGGCGAGGCAGCTTGCTCCCGCCGGGCGACGTAGCCGTCCTCGTAAACTCCAGGTAAGCAAAAGGCCGCATGACAACCCGTAGGTTTTCATGCGGCCTTTTTGTTTTTGGCTTGCAGTGGCTTTGGTTCATCCACGACACTGTCGCACCTGCGTGACGCTTTTATTTCGTTGGGGAGAATGCCGCCATGGCCCACGAACTCTATACCCGCACCAACCAGAAAATTTATTTCGCCGGCCTGTCGCTTGAAGCGCTCGCCAGGGCCGAGGAAGGGCGCACCATGAATTCCCCTGCGCTGATCCAGGCGGGGCGTGAGTCAGTGCTGTTTCACCTGTATGGCGCGCTGTTGGGTCTTTGCCATGAAATTGCCGGTTTCTATCGCTTGCCCCAGGCAAGTGCTTCGCGCGCCGAGCTGATGTTGACGCGTGAGGTGCTGGAAACCGTTGCGATCCCCGAACTGGCTGAAATGGTCGAGCTGGCCCAGAACCCGGAAACCTGGCTGGCCAAGCTGCTGGCGGCCCATGCGGCACTGTTCCAGCCACCACGGGCCCCTCGTCAGCCCAAGGGGGACGTGACCCAGCCGTTGATCATGGCGGTCAATCTTGATGAACAGGAGTCCGAACAGCCGTTGAGCCGGGAAGAGCTGGAAAGCTGGCGTCAGAACCTGAAAAGCCTGGCAATTCGCTTTCGAGAGGGGCTGAATGAATGCTGAGTTTTCACTCGGCTTGCAATGTTCGCTAACGACACTTGGTCAAGATCCCGAGCAAAGCCTGACCGATGACTATATAATTCCCGCCTTTCGTGGAGAACAGACTTTTATGCCAACGTCCTTTCTAGAAATCGTCGAACTTCCTGATGGTCGCATCGAGCTGCGCAGGGCTGAAGACGAGGGTTCTCTGGTTACCCTGAATTTTTCCGAAGATGCCAAGGTGTTCCTGCAAGGCCAGCACGTTGAAGTCGCCAAGGCGATGCTTAGCGTGGGCGTGCAAATGGCGGGCCGCTTGGTTGAAGGCGAATTCAGCAAGGAAGAGGGGCCACGGGTTCTTCATTGATCCCGTTTGTCGGCTTTTTGAAAATCGATTTACCGACCCGGCTTCTCTGTCCTGGAGAAGCCCTGCGTTTGTCTTAGCCCAATCGGATATTCAGACTTTGCGCGTCCCCGGTACGAGCGGCGCTGATCAATTGCTGACGAGCGGTCGCAGTCAGTGGATTGAGCCAGCTAACCACCGTATGGCTACGACCCAGGCGTAACGCTTCGCAGGTTAATTGCTGCGCGCTCTGGCTGCCGCGAGGTTGCAATAACAGGATTCGCTCGCGATTAAGCCCCGCGTCCCGTAGCCAGGCCTGGGTAACGCTGGCAGGTGGGGCGATCAATGTGAGCCAGCGAGCATCCTGATCCTGGCTCAGTTCCCTCAGGATCGGTGCCAGCAGGTTCAGGCAATTCCCCGCTGCACCACGCAACGACAGTTCGCTGAAAGCCTCCGGTTCGACACCCCAAGGCGACTCGATGACCTCTTTCAGGACTGGAGCCAGCGGTTGGGCCATGAAAGCCTCGAACAGCGGAAGTTGTGTGTGTTGTGGTGTGTGAGGAAATTGCATAAAGCCTCCTTTAGCGGCGAATGACGCCAACGCTCAAGCCTTCGATGACCAGGTCCTGATCTTTCAGGTCCACTTCGATGGGGGCGAACTCCGGGTTCTCGGCGATCAGCCAGACTTTGCTGCCGTCGCGCTTGAAGCGCTTGACGGTAACTTCGTCGCCGATCCGCGCCACCACGACCTGGCCGTTACGGGCTTCACGCGTGGTGTGGACAGCCAGCAGGTCGCCATCGAAGATGCCGATGTCCTTCATGCTCATGCCATGCACGCGCAGGAGGTAGTCGGCTCTCGGATGGAAGAAGGAAGGATTGATGTTGCAGGATTCCTCGACGTGTTGCTGGGCGAGGATTGGAGCGCCGGCCGCTACACGACCGATGATTGGCAGTGTGGTTTCGTCAGCCTTGGCTTCGAAGCCCGGGATGCGAATGCCGCGCGATGCTCCAGGCGTCATTTCGATCGCCCCCTTGCGGGCCAACGCCTTGAGGTGCTCTTCAGCCGCGTTGGGCGACTTGAAACCCAGTTCCTGGGCGATTTCCGCACGGGTCGGCGGATAGCCGTTGTCTTCTAGGCAGCGTTTGATGAAGGCCAGAATCTCTGCTTGGCGTGGCGTCAGCTTTAGCATATCGATCGCTCTGTCTTTTTATACAGTGACTGGGATTATATACAGTGAACGGCGATTGGCAATCATCCTTTTTCAGCAGGCCGCCAGACGGTTGGCTTGGCCGCTCGGACAGGCATAGCTACAGCCTGCGCAAGGTGTGGTTAAATAGCTGACCGGTCGTTCGCAAAACGTCCCGGCAGACTTGACAACGCGAAGGCTGAAACGTATGTTTCAAACAAGTGTTTGTCAGGCGGAGTAGCCATGGCCCAGTCGGAAACCGTTGAACGCATTCTCGATGCTGCCGAGCAGTTGTTCGCGGAAAAAGGTTTCGCTGAAACCTCTTTGCGTCTGATTACCAGCAAGGCCGGGGTGAACCTGGCTGCGGTCAATTATCACTTCGGCTCGAAAAAAGCCCTCATCCAGGCCGTTTTCTCGCGCTTCCTCGGGCCGTTTTGCATCAGTCTCGATCGAGAATTGGAGCGCCGTCAGGCCAAGCCTGACGTCAAGCCAACCCTGGAAGAACTGCTTGAAATCCTGGTCGAACAGGCGCTCGTGGTTCAGCCACGCAGCGGCAACGACCTGTCTATTTTCATGCGCCTGCTGGGCTTGGCGTTCAGCCAGAGCCAGGGCCACCTGCGACGTTACCTGGAAGACATGTACGGCAAGGTGTTCCGCCGCTACATGCTGCTGGTCAATGAGGCTGCGCCGCGCATACCACCGATCGAGTTGTTCTGGCGCGTGCATTTCATGCTCGGTGCGGCGGCGTTCAGCATGTCCGGTATCAAGGCGCTGCGAGCCATCGCGGAAACCGATTTCGG